>JARGNK010000092.1:0-11952 GCA_029213145.1 Rubripirellula sp.
GATAACCGAGTCCGATCCTACATGGCAGTCGATGGTGATTTCATCATGATTGCCAATAGTGAAACGATGATTCGACGTTTCTTCCAGGTAGGCCAAGGTAGCCAATCGCTGGCTGAAACGGCGTCCTTTCGATTGTCACGACAATTGATGCCTCTGGATCGTAATGACGTTATTTTTGTTTACTTTTCACCGTACCTGCTCCGCGAGTTGGTCTCCCCTCAGTACCTGATCGAATTGCGCAGACGGTCGCACGCTAACGCCGATATTGCGTTGGTCCACCTCGCTCGGTTGGCAGCGGCACAAGAGCTCGGCCGGGATGATCGGAGTGATCAGGTGGTCGAGCAACGTGGTATCGACTCGCTGATCGATCTGGGATTTCTTCCAAGTCGATTTAGTGATCGTCCAGATGGCAGTGGTGTGATCACGCTCGGGTCTCATGCGGTGGACACTTTACGCGGCGCACGGGGGACTTTTTTACCGATCTCCGACACATCGATTGATGCGGTCACGCCGGAAGAAGCTGAGTGGTACAGCCGAATTGCCGATCAATACACCATCCGATTCCCAACCATTGATCCGATCATGATTGGTATCCAGCGAGAGGTGATTGCCGATTCACCTTCACTGGAACGAGTGACGGTGCATGCCGAAATCGCCCCTTGGGATCCGGGTAAGTATGGAACGTTGGCAAAGCAACTTGGACCGCCGACGACAATCGGGATGCAATTCGCCCCCGACGATATCGTCGCAGTCCAGGCCCATGTCGCTTCCGCTCAGTTGGGGCCGCCGACGCATCTTTTTGCTGCGATTAAAGACAACACTCCTCCGCCTCCAGAGGATTTCAAAGGATTCTTGAGTCTGTACCAGTCCCTACGCAGTGTTCCGGGCTACCTGGGTGCTTGGCCGCAGCCGGGTGCGCTGGACCGGTTGCCGTTGGGGCTGGGGGTTGGTCAGCCTGTGGGGCCGGGGATGAGTCGCTTGCTGGGCGGCGTCTATCGGTACACCGACGGACAATACAGTGTGTTGTCGTTTCAGCCAGAAGTTTTGCAATCGACTTTGCCACTCTTGTCGGCAATTGATGCGGAGGATTCAGCACAGGTGAGATTGCGTGCTGACAATTTAAGGAACAGCAGGATTGAAGGTTGGGTAAACGAGCAACTTTACAAACGGGCACGCGAAGGAAGCCTGGCGGGAGCCAATTTTCTCGGCTTATTGAGTCGGCAATTGAAGGTCGTACCTAACGAGGCAATGGACCGCGCCGAGCAAGTGCTCGGCGCTCGGTTGCAATGTCCACTTGGCGGTCAGTATCAGTACGACTCAGTGACTGAACAGTGGGTCAGTGATGCTTGGGGTGGGCGATCACCTCCGATGCTACCGCCTGCCAATTATCTTGCTCCCGCCCTGACTTGGTTCCGTGGCGCGAAAGCTTCGTTGACCCAATACCAAGACCGCTTAGTTGCTGACGCGGTTATTGACATTCAACGGCAGTGACCGCAGTCGCCTGCAGGATTCGCATGCGGATCGCCTCGGCGATACTGGGGTCGGGGCCAAGGTGTTTCGCGGCGACAAATCCGATGTCTGGATGACGGATCGCAGCCTCTTGAATTTGTCGCTCAATGGCTTCCAGCAAACGACCTTGAAACAACAAATGGGGGTAGACCACGATTTGATCGAATCGGCTTGTCGATGCCAGTCGATCAAGGACCTCGGGGAGTGAGGGCTTAGCCATCGCATAGAACGCCGTTGTCAGTTCGCCACACGCGACGCGGTGACGAATCACTTCGGTCATCACTTGCATGTCGGCCTGCGCACATGGATCGCGATTCCCCCGGCCAACCAGGGCGATGGCCGTCCGCTCGCTTGGATGAGACGGTGATTGCAGGGCTTCACGAAGGCGTGCCGTGACCAGTTCGATGATCGCCGGGTGACGCGACAAGGGTCTCGATTGATCAAACGTGACACCAGGGGAGAGTTTCTGGCAACGCTTAATCTCGACCGGAATATCTTGCTTGGCGTGTCCAGCAGCGAACAATAGCAACGGCGCGACGTGGACGTGACGCACACCACGACTGATGAGCGATTCCCAGGCTTCTTGAATCGTCGGATGCTGAAATTCCAACAGAGCTGATTCAGTTGGTATCGGATGCATCGCATCCACTAAACGCTCACCAAGCTCAAGAAACTGCTGCGTGCCCCGCGGGTCACGCGTGCCATGTCCGATCAGCAGAACCCCGGAATGATCGGGATCCTGCATCTGATCTGCACGGATCAACTTACTCACTGCACGATATCGGCATCTTCGAAGCCTTCGCTGGAAAGATTCGCGAGTGCCGATGTGAGATCGAAACCTGCGTCGTAGCTCACCACGACTTGGCGGTTATCAAGAACTCCCTCTTCTTTTTGCTCATCCAAGGCGACTTCAGTTACACCAGCGACCGATTCAATCGATTCTTTTACGCGTGGGAAACAAGCGAATTCGCAGTGCATGGATGGCACGCTGAGGGTTAGTGTGCCAGGCTCCGTCATCACATCATGCGGTTCGACGGCCACGGTTTGGACGCCAGGGTCGGCTTTGTCGTTTGGCGTGGTTGCAACGACATACATGACACCTGCTGCAACCAAAACAGCGACGGAATAGACAATAGCACGCATGATGGGATTCTCCTGAGGACGTTGAAAGCGAAGTATGAATGAACCTACGCATTCAACTTTACTTTATGCGAATCGGCAACATTTACCCAGACATGGACGTGTGGTGCACCGCGATAATGCCAGACAAACGATGGGCCTTCCAGTCGCCAGTTGTCCCAGACGCCGTCTTTGCCAATATCGTTATCGCTATAGAAAGAGAGGCAGCAACTATCCAACCCACCTTGGGTTTTCAAGCAAGCCATCGCTTCTTCTTGATCGCTCGTGCGGTACATTTCCAATAATGTCCCCACGACTTTCTGCAAGTGCTCTTTTTGGTCGGAAGACATGTCGGTGACCGGTAATCCCGGGATGTTCGCTCCAGGTCCGCGAAAAGCAACGGCTTGTTCGCGGGGGGTCTTGGCCAATAACGCTTCTTTCTGTTGCTTGCCGTCGAGCATCTGGTAAAGCTTGTTTGCTTGAACCGCTTGATTCCAGAAAACATTGTCGATGTGGTCTTTGCCTTCATTGAAGGCAGGTGCGTGGCCGTAAAAAATCGGGCCGCCAAAAGCAACGTGATCGGCGGAATTGCCATCACAGCGAAGGGTCATATGTCGACCGGTGATGACCATTTCGAATTTTCCATCCCCTGGCTTTCCGAAGATGGCAATCGATTGTTCGTTGCCAAATCCACCGGCATCGTCTTCGAGCTGTTGGTAATAACGTTCGTGCCAATCAGGATGGACGATTGATTCGAACACTTTGGTAATCAGTTCACGCTGTTCATCAGAATAAAAATCACTGATGATTTCGGGCTTGGTAATGTTCCAGTTGTTGGCAACGAAGTTTCGCAGCAGACCGCGTTTGGGATCTTTGTGATCCCAGTCAAAGGTGACCGCTTTCCGTTGTGCGTCATCCAGCGTTTGGTACAGCTGTCCGACGACGGTTTCGGCTGTTGGCTTTGCGGTTGCCTCTGCGGCATAGGCGTTGTGGTGGAGCGCGGAACCACCAGCCAAAACAGCGGCGGCGGTGGCGGTCGATTCGAGAAACTTACGTCGGTTGATCGATGCGGATTGGCTCATGCCAGAAACCTCGAGAGGAGATAGAGAGGGGGGGGCGCCACTGCGGGAGCCCTTTATTGTAGGGAAACCGAGAAATTCTGCCAAATTCAATTCAGCTGATTCTCGCATCAATGACAGATCCTTTGAACACCAGTGGCGAACTCGGGTCTCTGTCTCTTTTGAACTTGATATCTTTTTGCGCGAATCAACTTTTTGAGCGTATCAATTTGTATTCACCCGTACCTGCGAGCAGGGGTCGCTCGCGGTACTGGAGATGCAATGAGATGACGCGGACGTCATCTTCTACATTTCGATCTCGTAGCCCGACCGATAGGGGCGAGCCAGGAAGCCGTTCGCCTCGGCATCGTCGACGATTTGTTCGGTGCTGTCGTTCCATTTCAGGCTTCGTCCCAAGCGGGCTGAGATTCCCGCAAGGTGACACACATTCAGCATCTGCATGTGTGTGTGAACATCCGAGATCGGTTCTTTTCGTTCTCGGACGCAGTGCAAGAAGTTAGCCCAATGTGCGCTCCGTTCATTCCGTTCCATCGGCAGCCCTTTGTAGACCTTCGAGATGGCATCCTCGGGTAATGGGTTGTCGGCGAGGTCTTCGACTGGCTTACCAATCAATTTTCCGCGATTCACGAAGATACGACCTCGGTCGCCCTCGATCAGAATTCCATTGTCCGTGTCATTGCGGATCACCATCTCTGTACCTCCAGGGTAGGAAACAGTGAACAGGAATTTGTTGGCGGTGTTGTAGCGATCGGTTTCGGTAGGAAAGCCGTTCTTGTAGGTGACAGGATGCTCAGCGGTGCCGCTGATCGCGGTAGGACCGGCTGTTTGTCCGTTCAGCTTTAACGCCCAGTTGCAAATGTCGACATGGTGGGCGCCCCAGTCCGTCAGTTTTCCGCCGGAGTACTCGTACCACCAGCGGAATTCATAGTGGCAATTGGAGTTGCCACGTCCGCGGCCATTTTTGGGCGGCAAGTGTCGATAGGGAACCTTCGGGGCAGGGCCCAACCAGCGGTCCCAATTCAAACCCACGGGTGTCGAAGCGGTTGGGATCGGCGGGCTGGTGGGAGCACCTCCGATCGCCGCTTGTACTCTTTGGATCTTGCCGACTCTTCCCTCGGCAACCATCGCCATCGCTTTGACGAATAAATTGAACGTGCTGCGTTGTTGCGTGCCGACTTGAACAACACGGCCAGTTTCTTTTTGAACCTTGCGAATCAACTTGCCTTCATCGATCGTCAAGGTTAAAGGTTTTTCACAGTAAATGTCTTTGCCAGCAAGCATGGCTTCGATAACTGGTTTGGTGTGCCAGTGGTCAGGGGTTGCCACATGGACGGCGTCGATATCGTCGCGTTGGAGTAGCTCGCGGTAGTCCTCATACAGGTCCGCTTTCCCGCCACTCATGTTTTGGTTGGAGCTGGCCGCCCGTCCGCTGTCGACATCAGAAATTGCCACAACATCGATCCAGTCCCGTGCGGACCGAATGTTTCCATTCGCCATGCCGCCGGCGCCGATCACTCCCATCGTGATGCGGTCGTTCTTGCTCTTGATCTCATCCGCCAGTGTTTTGCTTTTCGAGAAGAAATAGGGAGTGCTGATAGCAGCACCGGCAGCGGCTGATGATTTGAGGAAGTCGCGTCGATTTCGATGGGCTTGGTTCATGGCGGTTCCGGTCAGAGTGATTGGTGCGGTGATTGGCGGGTTGATTGCTCAGTGGATTGAGAGACTGACAGTTTAACTGGTTTGCCGGCATGATGGGCCAAGTTCGATCAGATGGGGGGCGGTTAAATGTCATCGATAATCTGGCGTCGTCGCTCTGGTGAAAGTCTCTCATCACCAAGGGCAAAGTGGGCCTTCGTGGGCTATACTCGGCGGCCGTTCTCTACATCGGAAATTTTGTACGTGTTTCGGGATCCTTCCATGTCCAATGAGCTACCACTGATAGATGCCATCGCTAATCGAGATGCTCCGCAAGTCCGTTCGCTGATGCTCGAAACCGATTTTTTTGTGATTAGCCTTTCCTCGGAGGACGAGCCCGAAGACGGCGACCAGGTTGCAGCAATGACCGCCGAGATCGGAGACTTCGAGGCACTGGTGGCATTCACAACCAAGGAATCTGCGGTCGCTTTCGTCACGGATCAGCCTGATTTGTTCGGTGACGAGGAAAGTGTCGATGGCGTTACCGTCGAGGGGGCCATGTTGCTTGAGAGTCTGCCTGAGAAGTTTGGCTTGCTATTGGATCCTGAAAGTGAGATTGCGAGTATCATCGATCCATCGCTCGCGGATGAAGTTGCCAACCGTTGATTCGCATTTTCTCGATGATCAATGCGGCTTATTTGGAGAATTAGTTTGATGAGACATGTGCTGGCAATTGTTCTCTGTCTGATTGCTCATTCCTGCCTGGCGCAGACGTACAAGCTGCTGCCTCCACCAGGCATCGAAATTGATGCGGCAATACGGAAGGACTTGCAAGTCCGTGTCGACGGGCTAAAAGCCAAGCTGCAATCGTATCGTTCATCGAACGATCACCGAGTTGGTTGGCTGGTCGATGTGAAAGTCTTGGTTCGAGCGGTTGATCTTGCCCTGGATCAGAACCTCTTTTACCAACCGCGGCAGGCACAGCGGTTGCGTTGCTTGATGAGGCGGAGCGTCGCCTGGCAAGTTTGCCGCAAGCCAATGATCGCATGGTGTGGCTCGGGTGGGACCGCTCAAAGAGTGGAGAAGTGCAGACGGTGGTCGGTGGATTTCAGTCTCGCATCGATGATTCGGTTCAACCGGTCGGGGTGGTTCTACCTGCGGGGTTTCGTCCTGGTAGCGACCCCTATCGATTGGATGTCTGGTTGCATGGACGGGGCGACAGCAAAACTGAGATACCTTTCTTGATCGAGCGAATGAGTAAGGCTGGCCAGTACACGCCAGAGAACACCGTCGTACTGCATCCGTTCGGACGTCATTGCAATGCATTTAAGTTCGCCGGCGAAGTCGATGTTTTAGAGGCAGTCGACGATATTGCCAGCCGATTGCCGGTCGATCGTGATCGAATCTCAATTCGAGGATTCTCGATGGGCGGAGCTGGCTGTTGGCACATGGCAGTTCACTATCCAGGTACATGGTTCGCCGCCAATCCTGGTGCTGGCTTCGTTGACACAATTGTTTATCAGGGTTGGAGAGATAAGCAGCCGTTCCCGATGAACGCCGTTCGTCGAAAACTGCTCCGCTGGTATGACGTGTTGCCCTGGGTGGAAAATTTGCGAAACACTCAAGTCGTTGCTTACAGCGGTGAAGTTGATAAGCAGCGTCAAGCAGCGGATCGCGTGATGGATGTAGCAGCCGATGCGGACATGTCACTTGAGTACGTGATCGGCAAAAAAATGGGACACAAAATTGATGCTCCTTCGGTCAAGAAGATCGCGGGAATCATGGATGACTGGGCGCGGGGTACCCAAGTTGCACCCCGAAAACGGATTGACTTGGTGACCTACACGTTGCGTTACCCCGGTGTGGATTGGTTACGAGTCAATGGGTTGAAGGAGCATTGGACTCGATCTACCGCGCAGGCCGAATTGGTCGGTGACGATGGGGTGAAAATCAAGACTGACGGAATCACCCATCTGACGTTGGATTTCTCAGGATCAGGGTATTGCGAGACAACGGATTTGAAGGTTGAAATTGATGGTGATCGATTACTCGTCGCGAGCCAAGCAAAAGAGGGTGGATTCAAGGCTGAGCTGATCCAAACGGAGGATGGTTGGTTTGCCCTGGAATCAGCCGATCAACGACTTCGCAAGCGAGCGGGTTTGCAGGGGCCGATCGATGATGCGTTCTGTGATCGCTTTCTGTTTGTGTTGCCGAGTCGCCCAGCGAAGCACGGAGGGGTGCAGCGATGGATCTCGCGAGAATTAGACTACGCACGCAGTCGCTGGAAAACCTTGATGCGTGGGGATGTGCGAGAGGTGCTAGATCGTGACCTTACGAAGGAGCAGATTGAGAATAACCATCTGATTTGCTTCGGCGATTTCTCAAGTAACCAGTTTCTGCGCGACATCCAGGGTCAGTTGCCGCTTGAGTGGACGCTTGATTCGGTCAAAGTTGGGTCGGCCACCTTCGATTCGTCCTCCCACGCACCGGTGCTGTGCTATCCAAATCCTCGCAACGCAGACCGCTACGTTGTTGTGAATAGCGGAATGACATTCCGGGAGTTTTCGAATGTCAGTAACTCGCGGCAGATCGCGATGTTGCCCGATTGGGCGGTGATCGACGTGACGGCAAAAGATGACGGCCTCTTCCCCGGCCGAATTGCAGCCGAGGGATTTTTTGACGAGCAATGGCAATTGCGAGATTGAGCTACGAATTGCCTGACTGTGATCCGCGCAGATCTGCTCTATCGACGAGCGAACCGTTTCGCAATTGCTTCTCGCGAGAGTGGCATGATGTCCGCGGCACCTCCTGCGTTGAATAGCAGGTCGTCACGGTTGGGTTGGTTATCGCTGTTGTCGTACTGCACCAAGTAGGCGCCGATCTGGGTGCCACCAGATTCGTAGACTGGCGGCCAGAACTCTTCGCCACGAATGGCGAGCGTCTTGGCGAGCAATCGGGTGGCCCGCCCGGAGAAACCGCTCAGCACCATATCGAGTCGACCGAGTGCTTCTCGGAATAGATAAAAGACCAACGCGGTATCCTTGCCATTGCCGCCGGCATACGCCCAGGTGCCATCATCGAGTTCGTGATAGAAACCAGGTTCCGGCGCGTCTTCGTTCTTGCTCAAACGTGTTCCCGCTGAGGCACCCTCAGGCTTGGGATCACTGTCGCGATATCTCAGAAAGAATGGGCATGATCGGGCAGACACGTCGTCGACATCATCTTCGGTCACGAACGGGGTGCACCCAAATGCATCAGCGAAAACGAGTTCGACAACTGGATTGCTTTTTACACTCCCGATACAGACGATTCCACGGTCACCCTGTGCGGAGGCAAATCCATCGAATACCTCGGTGGCCCGTGCTCGGGCATCCTCTAAGGAAACTTGTCCAGGACTCCAAACTAGCGATTGCTGAATTCGGTCAGGCATCGGGACCGCGGTCTCTTTACCCTCTTCATCTTCGCCGCCACGGTGTTTTGCGGCACCACCAAGCGTTGAAACTCCATTCAGGAGTTCGCCAAAGAGAACGGCATCACTGGCGACCACGGTTGCGTTGTCTGGCGATAGCGTGTCCGGATTTTCGCGAACTCCCAAGACGATTTCGATTTCGCCCCGTCGGGCCAAGAGTTCCCAGAAATTTTCGGCATTGACCGCGAACAGGGCTCCCGGCAGTTGGTCCGCTGTGGCGTAGCCGTGATCGATCAAGTAATCGCAAATCCGCGACAATGCATCTAGCGGGATATATTTAGCCTCGTTTTTCAGTAACGAAGCCACTTGGTGCCGATCCAAACCTGTATGTTCGACAATTGATTTGATGGTTCCCGGCCGCTTTCGGTGGTCCGGGGTGTGTCCGAGCAGTTCAGCAAGTCGAAATGCGTATCTCATTAGGTCTTGACGATAAAAAGGATGAGATGGCCTGGGCGTGCGGACAGTCTACCAAAGCATCATCGATTTGGAGGGAGCAGTCCGACCGTCCACGTAGAATTGTGGGATTTGTTTGAAAAGACGTGGGGAATCGGGTGCTTGGTGAGTATCTCGAATGCGAGTAGGGGCGGTCTGCCGCATGGTAGCTGGCGATAGTGGCTGGCCTATTTGGATTACGGTCTATAATGAGGGCAAGTCTTTTCCTTCGAACGCTTTTGTGAATTTTTTGCAAATGTCAACCGCAGCACCCGTTCGCCCTGAAACGTCACATAGCAAACCTGCTGCGACGGTGAATCGAACGGACTCCTTGATCGAGCAACGAATCACCGAGGCTTGTCGTGCCCTCTGGTGGGCCGAGATGGTTCGGAATTGCCTGCGACTTGTTTTGGGGGCAATGGCGTGGACGCTCGTTTGGCTGATCGTGGATCAATGGATCTACTCGCCCGGCATGGGTTTGCGGGTGGTCGTGTGGATCGCGGCAGTGGCGTTCGCCTGTTGGTATGTCTGGAACAAAATCTTGCCCTTGCTTCGCAGTCGTATTCATCCGGAATATGCGGCTCGGTCACTTGAGCGAGACCTTCCGGACCTAAGACAATCTTTGACCAGTTATGTCACGCTCCGTGAACAGCCCACCGCCGCTGGGTTGCGAAGCCGAGTCGTCAGATCGATTGGTGCTGCGACGGCGGGGCGGCTGAAAACCTATGATGAGCTACCGACCGAAGCGACCGGGACGCTTCGCTGGTGGATCGCAGCCGCATCCGGCTTTGCCGTGCTGGTCGCGTACACCGCCATCTCTCCCAAGAGTTCATTCCAGTCGGCGGCTCGGTTTGCTGCTCCCCTCGCGGCGATTGATGCTCCCCGCAGAGTTTCGATTCGGGATGTCTTGCCCGGCGATACTGATGCGATCGCCGGACGTACTGTCGCAGTTTCTGCGGTCATCGATGGATTGAAAACATCGGAAACTCCGATCTGTCGATGGCGATTGCCATCGGAAGATCGGGAAGCAGCCATGCGGTGGGATGAGGCCGACCGTCGCTTTCACGGTGAAATCGATTTGCCTTACTCGGTGTCGGGTAACGTGCCTTACACCATCATAGGTGGCGATGCGCAAGCCGGGCCATTTTATCTTATGGTCGAGGACCTGCCCGCCGTCGCACTGCAGTCGGTCCAGTACACGCCGCCGGCGTACACCGCCCAAAAACCTCACGCCACAAGTTCCGGCGCTATCACCGCGCTGGATGGAACCGAAGTCACGATAACCGCGACGACAAACCGGCCGATCGCGAAGGCAAAAATCGAATTCAATCCGAGGTTGCTCGGCGATCGAATGCAGGCAACCGCTGGCGCTACAGAGATGTCGGTCGATGAAGCAGGGACAACACTAACCGTTCGTTTTGTGCTGCGGAGCGCCCACGGTCGATCGGCTGCGGTAGAACCGGATAGTTATCGGATCGAAGTCTCTGATCAAGCCGGTCAGACGAACCCTGAGCCCATCGTCTATCCGATTCGTGTGATTGCCGATCTGCCACCGGAAGTTGCAATCACGCTTCCCTTCCAGTCTCCCACCGAAGTCGCCATCGATGCCCAGCAAATCATCGAAGTTCATGCGTCAGATCCTGACTTTGGCTTGAGGTCTGTTGGCTTGGAGATTCGCTCTGGAATCGACACCATCGCGACACCTGTGCTCTGGGAAGATCCCAGCGGTGGCAGAGGAAACCAAGTCGTCGAGTTCGCTTTCCGCCCATCCCGCTACGATCTTCGTATCGGTGACGAAGTGCAAGTTGTGGCGGTCGCAATCGATAATCGCACGATTGAGGGCGATCCAACGGTTGAGCCAAATATCACTCGCACTGACCCAATCGTTCTGGAAATCGCGGCGGGGGATCCGAATCGGCCGCGGAACGAATCGCGGGACGATCGTGATCGCCAAGAAAAGAATCCAAACCAAGATCGTAACCAAGGCAGCCAAGATCAGTCCTCGCAGGGAGGCAAGCAAGGTGAACCCCAGGCGGGACAGGGTGGCGGCGGCTCCGATCAAGATGCTGGCGGTCAGGCCGAATCGCAGCAACCCGGCGAGGGAAGCTCTGGCCAGGGAGAAGGGGCACAGAATGACGGTTCGCAAGAAGGTGAATCGAATTCCAAGGGCTCTGGCGGCGGCAGCAATGACAACAGCGAGGGTGGTGACGACAACCAAGACCCGTCGAGCAGTGGAAGCCAAAATGGCACTGGATCGGAAAGCGGTTCTGGATCAAACGGTGGTTCTGGATCACAGGAAAGAAGTGGGCAGCCGCAGACAAACGATGATCAACCTGCCGAAAACCCGTCTGGTGAAGATGCTTCAGGCGACAACGACACAGCATCAAGTGACTCCGAGGGTGGGCAGCCCGCGAGTGCGAATGGCGGCCAAGGGTCTGACGGAGGAGCAGGCCAACAGCAGCCAGCCGACGCTGCGGGTGACAACGGGCAGGGGTCAACCGCCAATGACACGCAGTCATCCGGAGAGTCGCAATCGGGTGATGGGCAAGCCGGTGACCCGAGCCAAGGCAACGGGGCAGGACAAGGAGGCGAGCAGAGCAAGCAGGCTCCACAGCACGACGGCGAGGCTTTTGAGCGAATTCGTGATTACTTGGAGAAGCAGCGAAAAGAGCAGTCTCAAAGTGGTGAATCCCAGAGTGGTGAATCCCA
>JARGNK010000092.1:12052-15376 GCA_029213145.1 Rubripirellula sp.
GTGAATCCCAAAGTGGTGAATCCCAAAGTGGTGAATCCCAGAGTGGTGAATCCCAGAGTGGTGACCGTAAACAAACCCAGTCTGGTGAATCAAATCCTTCCTCTTCCGCGAGCGAAGAAAATTCCGGCGATGGTTCCTCTTCGGGTGATCTGAGTGGTAATCCTCGTAACTCCGGCTCCCGTTCGAATTCGACTCCACGTGGTGGGGCTGGAGAAGGAAGCGACGTTACCAATTCCGGGCAAGATGCTGGAACTGACTCAAGCACGGTTGATCCTCCTAAGGCCGCCAACTTGGAATACACCAAGCAAGCTACTGATATGGTCCTGGATTACCTGAAGGAGACACGTGATGCACCGGATCGTAAGTTGCTCGAAGAATTGCAGTGGGATGAGCAAGACTTGCAGCGATTCTCGGAACGCTGGCAGGGTGTCCGTGATTTGAAACCAAATATGCTCGATGGATCGAGTAATCCTGATGTTGAAGAAGCATTAAGGAGTTTGGGACTGCGGTCTCCCACGGATGCACCTGCATCGAATGATGATTCGGCGGATACGTTGAGGGGAATTCGAGATTCAGGGAATCGAAAACCACCGCCAGCAGCTTTCCGGGATGCATTCGATGCGTTCCGACGGTCACTCAATCCGTGATTCTGCTTTATTGAAGTGACGTTAAGTGATGTGATGCGTACGGTCTGAGATGGTTTCGCAAGGTTGAGCAAAAGGCGTTGCGAAAACACCAGCGTTTTGGTTGACGGATGCCAATCGACAAGTCTGAGAAGATCACCAAACGGCATATCAACTCTGGCGAAAAAGATGCGTCCTGTGAACAAGACGCGTTTCTTGCATGATCGCGTTTCTTGCATGATCGCGGGGGCTGATTCCGGATGAACTCTGCACCATTGCCCTCCACTCGGGCTACGTTAAAGTGACACTCCGTTTGTTAACCTGCTTCGATCGAGAGTGATCCAGATGTCGCGCACTTTATTTCGTGATGCTAATGTTGTTTTACCCGACCAAGTACGTCACGCGTCTGTGTTGGTGGAGGATGGTCGAATCCTGGATGTGGATGCGGGAACCGGAATCGCCGCTGATCATGTGGTCGAGTGTGCTGGCCGCTACTTGATGCCGGGTGTAGTTGATGATCAGGTGCACTTCCGCGATCCTGGATTGACAGGGAAGGAAGATCTTTCCACCGCGTCGCATGCTTGTGCCATCGGTGGAGTGACTTCTTTTTTGGAAATGCCGAATACAAAGCCACCTGCCATCACGGAAGAAGGTGTGCGCGCAAAAGAGGCGTTGGCGGCTGAGAAATCACTCGTGAATTACGGCTTTTACATTGGGGCCACGCCTGATAATTGTGAGGCGCTAAGTCGTGTTCGTGATGTACCAGGGATCAAGATCTTTATTGGTAGCAGCACCGGTAATTTGCTCGTCGATGAACAAGAGGCCTTGGAACGTATCTTTGCGGAAACAAGCTTGCCGATTTGTGCTCACTGCGAAGACGAGTCGACGGTGCGGGCGAATGCGGAGCGATTGGCTGGTACGACGGACATTTCGGATCATTCACGAATCCGCGATGAACAGGCAGCGATGATTGCAACTGCCCGCGCGACGGAATTAGCGCGACGACATCGTCACCGCTTTCACGTGCTGCATGTTTCGACTGCTGCTGAGTTGAAGTACCTCGTAGACGCCAATCCTTACGTCACATCGGAAATCTGTTTGCATCACATTGAATTTAATGTTGATGACTATCCCCGGTTGGGAAGCAGAATTCAGATGAACCCGTCCATTAAAACCAAGGCGGATAACGAGGGTTTGTGGCAAGCATTGCTAGACGGAACAATTCAAGTGATCGCCACTGATCACGCGCCCCACACGTTGGAGGAAAAGAATCAACCTTATCCGCAAAGTCCATCGGGCTTGCCGGCAGTAGAAAACAGTTTGGCGTTGATGCTGCATCGCGTGGTTGCGGGGCGATGCACGTTACCTCAGGTCGCCAGTTGGATGTGTGATGCACCGGCGCGAGTCTGGGACATTGTTGGGAAAGGGCGGATCGCAGCGGGTTATGATGCCGATCTGGTGCTCGTCGACTTGGAACGAGAAAAAACGATTTTGGATGAAGAGCAGCAGACAAAGTCTCGTTGGAGTCCCTGGCACGGGGTGACACTGACCGGGTGGCCCACAGCGACTTATGTCGCAGGCATCCCGGTGTGGACTAGCGAGGATGGTTTTCGTCATCAGCACCGAGGCGCCAAACTGGCCTTTGATCACGCACGCGGCGGTTTTTGGTCCACGCCGGATGGAATTGGTCCGCGAGAGTAAATGCTCAAGTGGGAACCGTAATCGTAGCCACCTCCGCTGCGATCACTGATTACAATCATTCCCGTCGTGGGACCGCCCGCAGGCTGAGTTCGGCCCATACGCCGATTCTATCCTGGGCTGGATCCCACTCAGATACTCAGACCCATCCAGATACTAAACCCCACCGAGCCGGAGTGATCTTTGATGAGAACTGCATCCTTGTTGTTTGTATTGGCGTTTCTGTGCCCGGCTGTCGTGGCCGAAGATCCAAAAGATTCTGGTGACGGCGTGCAGGTGCTTTATGGTGGTGGTGATTTGACGGGCTGGAAAGGGCGAGCGGATCTTTGGTCAGCCGAGAATGGTGAAATCGTCGGTCGCACAACGGCAGAAAACCCAATCGATGGAAACACGTTCTTAATCTGGACTGGAGATCAGCCGGAGAACTTTGAATTGGTCGCACAATTCAAAATTGAAAGTGGTAACTCAGGTATTCAATATCGCAGCAAAATCGTCAACGAAGACAAGTTCGTCGTCGGTGGCTATCAGGCTGATATCGATTTTGGGAACCGATTCGCCGGCATTCTGTACGAAGAGAAGGGGCGTGGTATCCTCGCTCAACGTGGCGAATCGGTCACGATCGGTGCTGATGGAAAAAAGACACCCAAGCGATTTGCCGATTCAGCTAAGCTGGCCAAAGGCATCCACGCGGGAGAGTGGAATGATTTTCGGGTCGTCGCTGTCGACAATAAATTGCAACATTTCATCAATGGGGCAATGACGGCGGAGGTGATCGATGATCAAAGTGAAAAAGCGGCCAAGAAGGGCGTCATTGCTCTTCAGATTCATAGGGGGCCGCCAATGGTCGTCCGATTCAAGAACATCAAGATCCGTAAAATCGACTAGTTTCTGCCAGGAAATGAGCGAAAGCGGCGGATTCGCAAGGTAGCTGCAGAGTCCGGCCCCCGGTGGCGGCTGGGCATTCCAGGAGGGCGGCTGGGCCATTCCAGGAGAGCGGCTGGGC
>JARGNK010000092.1:15476-24954 GCA_029213145.1 Rubripirellula sp.
GCGGCTGGGCCATTCCAGGAGAGCGGCTGGGCTTGTTATGAGGATCATGAGGCCCACGATCACCTCGCTTGGGACTGCTAGCGGTGTCCGGGCCGCTAGAGTTCAGTGGGAGACTACGATGGCGAAATCAATCTGGCCGACGGACGATCATACCGAGTCGCTGCTGGATGCTGCGCGGGAGGGTGATTCGGATGCTGTGAATCGACTGCTTGAAAAACATCGGGGACCCGTGCGGCGGCTCGTAGAGCTGCGACTCGACCGGAAAGTCCAGCAAAGAGTCGATGTTAGCGATGTCGTTCAGGATGTGATGATCGAGGCCAGTGGCCGTCTCACGAAATATCTTGACGATCCCTCGATGGCGTTCCACCTGTGGCTTCGCCAGATCGCTTGGGATCGAATCATCGACACCTATCGGCGACACCGGGTCAGCGCGAAGCGGAACATGGATCGTGAACAGCCGATCGCGGTTCCTGCTGGCACCGACCAGTCGACAATGGAGTTGGCGGTGCAGCTGTGTGATCCTGGAATCACCCCCGCGACGGCCGCGACCAGGCGTGAGATCGTTGCCCAAGTCGAGCGGGTGATAGAACAGTTGAGTGATCAGGATCGTGAGATCATTCTGATGCGTCACTACGAGCATCTTTCGAATCTAGAGATTTCCGAAGTCCTCGGGCTGAACCCGCCCGCAGCAAGCATGCGGTATTTAAGGGCGCTACGTCGACTGCGTGAGTTGCTCGAAGATGCCGACAGCAGTGGTGCGGCTGGCTATGAGGGTTTGCCGTGAGTGAGCCGTCGACGTTCGACGCTTCTGCCGATCGCGATCAACGCCTGGCCGACGTCGTGGCGGAGGTAACCGATTCGATTTGTCGCGGTGAGATTGTCGATCTGAGGAGTACCTGTCAGCAGCATCCCGATCTGGCGGATGAGATTACGCGTCTGTGGGGAACAATTCTCGTCACTGATGTGGCGGCTGGTAGTGAAGATGGAACATCGGCCTCACCCTCCTCAAAACGTTGGAAAAGTTTGACACTGCCCACCATCGTTGGTGACTACGAATTGATCGAAGAACTCGGTCGAGGCGGGATGGGAGTTGTTTTTCGGGCCCGGCAGATAAGCCTTGAACGCGAAGTTGCGATCAAGATGATTCTGAGGGGGCGATTGGCGAGCGAAGCAGATCTGAATCGGTTTTTGGCTGAAGCATCTGCCTCAGCACGCTTGAAACACCCGAATATTGTCCCCGTCTATGACGCGGGTGATGTCGAGGGGCGGCCCTTCTTTAGCATGCAGTTGATCGAAGGGCAAACGTTGGCCGAACGCGTGGCTTTGGGAGTGCTACCGCAACGTGAAGCCGCCTCGATTGTGGCTTCGGTCGCAAGGGCAATCGCCGTTGCCCATGAAAACCAGGTTCTCCATCGCGATCTCAAGCCCAGCAATATCCTGATTTCCGAAGATGGGACTCCGCTTGTAACGGATTTCGGCTTAGCAAAGCAAATCGGTAACGGTGAGGAACTGACTCGAAGTGGAATGATGGTTGGCACGCCAGCCTATATGTCTCCCGAGCAAGCGAGCGGGCGGCGGAATCTGGTCGGGCCGGCGAGCGATGTTTATTCGTTGGGGGGCGTCCTCTATTACGCATTGACCGGCCGCAGTCCATTGGTCGCCGATACACCGATGGAAATGGTGATGCGAGTCATCGAACAAGATCCAACACCGCCGCGGGCACTGCGGCCGGGAATGGATCGCGACCTCGAAATGATTGTCATTCGGTGCCTGCAAAAACCGATTGATTTGCGTTACGAATCGGCGGCCGCATTAGCCAAAGACCTCGAAGCCTATTTGGCGGATGAACGGGTGGCAGCGCGCAGTGGGCGGTTCAATCAAGTGGTCGCTCGCGTATTCCGAGAAACCCATCATGCGACGGTGTTGCAGAATTGGGGTAAGCTCTGGATATGGCATTCCATGGTGTTGTTGGTGGCCGGCTTGCTAACGTGGCAGCTCGATTACCGCGGAGTCACACAACGAAGCATTTACGTCGCGCTGTGGACGGTCGGCCTTGGAGCGTGGGCATCCGTGTTTTGGAAACTGCGGCAACGGATGGGACCGGTTACGTTCATCGAGCGGCAGATCGCTCATGTTTGGGGAGCCAGTATGGTGGCGATCGCGATGCTGTTCCCCATTGAATGGTGGCTAGATATGCCGGTATTGACGCTCTCTCCTCTGTTGGGCGTGATCAGCGCGATGGTGTTTATCATCAAAGCGGGAATGCTGAATGGTGTTTTTTATATTCAAGCGATCGCGCTGTTGTTTGCTTCTTTTTTGATGGCACTCATGCCACCGTACGCGCACTTGATTTTTGGATTTGTTTCTGCCGCTTGCTTCTTCGTCCCCGGTTTCAAGTATTCGCGTCGGCGGGACGAGGAGAACGCAAAGTCAGTAGTGACAGCTCCGGTCGGCAATTAATCCGCATTAGATGGGTTCCACTGAAACCTCGGCTGACATGCATCGTTGTTGGCGGTCGATAAAAGTCGCCTGAAGCGTATCGGCTGCCATGTAAGCTAGGACTCAATAGAGGCCCAAGCAAAGGTAGCCTGCCCTGCCCTCCATGTGTGTGCCCCGCGAGCATCAAGTGGACTTGATGCTCGCGCGCCCAACGAAAATGATCCGGGCTGTGACTGACCAACAGACGAAATGATTCCTCGCAAATCGGGTTGATGTCGGGGCGACGATACCAAGGATGTTCATTGCCAATCAATAAACATGGCAAACCTCTGAGTTGCCGATGCAGCCCTCGACTGCCAAGGTCTGTCCAGCCAGCGTGGTCCATTGCTTTGCGGGTTTGCACTGAATCGGCGACTCGAGTGTCGTGGTTTCCCAAGACGTAGTAGCAGCCATCAGGAGCGCTAGCACGACCGAAGATATCGCCGAGCCAGTCGATGCAGCTTGATTTGTCGATGATGTCACCTGTCAACGCAATCAAGTCGGGACGCCAACCTGTGGCCCGTTCCACGGCGTAGCGGGAGAAGTCACCGTGGATGTCACCAGTCAAATGAATATCCGAAAGTTGGGCGATGCGGTAACCATCAAGATCTTCTGGTAATCCGGTGACCGGCAGTGTGATCTCTTCAATTGCCAAATCAAAAATCTGGTTCAACGGCAATCGAGCTTGCCACTTACACTTGCGACTCAAGCTCAGCGAATGACCGAGCAGTTGTTCGACCTGAACCACCTCAATTCGCCGATCGGTAACAAGCCAATCGAACCCCAAAGTCCGACCAAACAAGGCGTTAAACATCGGACCAAAAACCGGTCTAAAAATCGGACGATACAGCAACCAAGGACTGCCCAGCACCGGCCAAGACGCCAAACAAAGGTATGCGTAGGCTTGCATCAAAATTGGAATCGGCAACTCATCTGGGCGTCCTAGCATGAGGTCCCCAAGCAAGTCGTGATAAAAAATCAGCATCGCGATTGGGAACAGCACTGTGAAGGCAAAAAACACCTTCGTGATTCGTTTGATCAGTCGACGTGGCCATCCAAACGCATTGATGCGATTGTAGACTGCCAGATTCAAACCGAAGTGGCCTACCAGTACCGCCAAGACGATTGTGCACCAAGTAAAATTGATCAATCCTCGAATTCCGAACGATCGAGTGCTTTGGGTCGCATTGTTTGCACAAGCTGAATCGGTGTCGATTCTCGTAACTCATACCAGTCACTGAGATCGAGCTGAAAGACCGCCACTGCTGCGGTTGGCATCTGGATCGACTGACCCGCCAGAAGGCTGGCTAAGTAGGAGATGCCAGGGTTATGAGCGATTACCATGAGCCGCTCTGACTCCATCCCATCGGTTCGAATCGATTGGAGAATGGAGTCTGGGGAGGCCAGGTAGAGTGCGTCGGTGAACGAGACTGCAGGTTCTTCGTCCCAATGCTCGACCATCCTCTGATATGTCTCGCGGGTTCGCGTGGACGAAGAACTGAGTACCAGATCAGGAACCCATCCCGAATCGGCCAACCAGCCCGCCATCCGTGGTGAATCACGTCGGCCGCGAGCATTCAAGGTTCGCTCATGATCGGACAAAGAGGAATCACCCCAATCGCTTTTTGCATGTCGCATCAAGATCAGGAACCGCGATTGCTTGTCTTTCGTTTGTTTTTCCATCGACAAGATCGCTCCCGTCCATCACGCAAATTGAATTTTGGTTCATCTTATCGAAACCATGCTCATCGAGCAGACGCCTGCCCCAAATCAATGACGACTTGCCTGTCGCGCGACATTTTATTGCGACGTCTAGTCGCTAAACATTGAGCGATTCGGTGGATGATTGTTGGGGCGAATCTTACCCGGAAACAGGAATCAGCGACGAGGTCGCTTCAGCTGGTTTATCCAGAAAGTGATGAAATCCGAGTAAGTCGCGGAATACCACCATCGGGTTAGCGATCGACGCCTGGGAGTCACTTGGTTCGATGCCAATTCGACTCTCACTCCTTGTCCTAAGCTGCCTAAAACTTGCCATGGCAACGTGGTTTATTTCGCCTCGTCCCCAGACGCAAACGCTCGGGAAAACGTGTTTTTCCTGCCGTCTCAGCGAATCCATTCTTGATCGTGATTGCAGTGCAGTTGGACCCAGTTCCTGCCTGGCCCCAACTTCTCGCTTCGTCCCAGCTTTTCGGGTTTTCAGGTAACGCGGGGGAGAGCTTTACGATCATTTCAGCGATTGCAAAAATGCCAGCAAGTCGGCGAGTTCTTCGGCGGTCATTTCCGCTGCCAAGCCTGTGGGCATCAGCGATTGCGTTTGCGGCTTGCTCGATTCAATTGTTTCTCGCGCGATGTGGATATCCTTTCCGTCGGCCTGGCGCAGTGTCCAGTGGGAGTCGGTTTCGGCGACCTTCAATCCGGTGACAACCGTTCCGGTATCGGTCAGCACGGCAAAACTCTGAAAGGCGGGCTCGATTGTTTTGGACGGATCAAGCAGGCTTTCTAGCAACTGTTCTCGCGATCGTTTCACGGCGATTCCATCCAAGTCAGGGCCAACCGATCGCCCTCCACCTTGCAGTCGATGGCACGAAACACACTGGCCTTGCTGGGAATCAAAGAACCATTCACGCCCCCGTTTCGGATCGCCCGGTAATGCCAGAATTTCATCGGCATCAATTAGTGCGCCCAACCGTTTGCGGCGTTGGTTGGCCGGCAAAAAGCGTTCGAAAATACCTGTGATGATTGGCGAAGTCGCGTGTTGGCTTGTGTCTTCCGCGAGCGATTCCGCATCTGCCTCGGCTAGGTTTATGAGCGTCGCAAAGTGCTGCAAAGCATCTGTTGTCGCTTGTGTTGGGGTTGTGGTCGTTGAATCGTTTGAGAGTTGGGCGAATCGGTTTGCGTCCAATGAAGCAATCCAATCGTGGATCAACTTCAAGCCAGCCGTGTCATTGTCTCGACTCCAAATCTTTGGCATTCGACCAGAACCGCTCGTCGCCAATCGGTAATAGAGAACCGATTCATAGGGGTTTCCTGGTCGAATTACTTTTGCATCGTGGATACCAAAGTCGCCTTGGGTTGGGACCACATCCAAAGCGTTGATGTCAGTGGTTGGGAGCGAATAAACAAGATCGAGTGGTACCGTTCCTCCACCACCTCGGCGGTGACAGTGTGCACAATTGGCTGCCAGGTAAGATCGGGCTCGCTGGTGGATGTCCTCTGTTTCCTTGGCTGGATCGACCATTTTTTGAAGCCCCCATCCATTGGGTGCGGTGTTATTCAGTATCCCATTAGAGACGAATCGCTGAACCATTGGGTCGGGTAAATTTTCTAAGCTAAAGCCGATCGCACCACCACTTTGCCGCGCGTGGCATGCCCGGCATTGTGAGCGGCTCGTGATCGGCCATGGCTGATCGTCCGCAGTGAGTCTGATTGTCATGCCTGTTTCCGGAACCAGCTTGGCATCGCGTTGCTGTTCATCCCAAGCATAGCTGTAGGGTTGCCAGCTCATTCCATCAAAGTGCAGTAGCTGTGTTTCCAATCGCAAGGGTGGATCTTGTGGATTGTCGGCCGGGCGGGAAATCGTGTTGGCAAATACCGTCCCGGTTGGATATTTCCAGTTGCGTCGCTGGCGACTGATGTTGATGGTTTCGGTGCCGGGGATAGCAACGACAAAATCTTTACTTACCCCGCCCTGCCAGCTTTGCGCAACGAGTTCATAGCGGAAGACTCCTGCCGCCGGTTCCAGAGTTTCGGTCGATGCAAAGAGCCCCGTTGAACTCAAGGTTTGTGGAAAGGAGTTTTGCTGGTTTCGATCTGGGTTGCGGATCAGTTCATAAATTCCGCCGTCGTAATCGACGATTAAAACTTCCTCCGCACGATTGGTTGTGATGGTGATAATCTTGAGCCCTGTTTCTGCGAGCACAGGATTCCAGGTTGCTCCAGCCGACTCGTCTTGCCAGCCCCAAAGCAAACCCGTCACATAGTCACCATACAAGTAAGCACCGCTCAGGTCAGTGAATTGGTCGCCGTGATAAATCACTCCCCCAGTTACCGACTGGCCGACAGTATGGGGATACGCTACGACTGGTTTTTGGATTGGTGTGGGGCCAGGTTCAATGTCACTGCGAATCGGTTGAGGTCCCTCGTGGATGCTCCAGCCGTAGTTTCCGGCCCGCTGCACGTCGTAGATCATTTCCCACAGTTCCCAGCCGACATCACCGACGAGCATTCGATCACTTACGGGATCAATGGTAAAACGCCAGGGGTTCCGAAACCCATACGCCCAGATCTCTGGTCGAGCACCGGGTGTGCCGATAAACGGATTGTCTTCGGGAATTCGATAAGCTTTGTCGGCTTGCGCATGATCGACGTCAATTCGGCAAATTGTACTACGCAGATCTGACAAATCCTGACTGACGTCGTATTCATCCGGTGGATATGGTCTCGCGCCATCACCGGCCGAAAAGTAGAGCAGGCCTTTCGAGTCAAATCGGATCGCGCAGCCGTTGTGCCCTCCGGAAGGCCACGTCAATAGAACCTCTTCACTGGCTGGATCGATCGTAGGAGGCGAGTCTTCAGAGAGTGCAAAACGGGACAGGCGCGTCCCATCTTCACGGGCCTTCGGCCCACCCGCATAAGCGATAAAGACTTGCCGGTTGTTGTCAAAGTTCGGGTGAATCGCGAAGCCGTAGGACTGGGTGAAGTTGTCGATGAGCGGTTTCAAGTCGATTGCCAAATCGGCTTGCTCAGTGGTGGGATCATCAACAAATGTCCACAGCTTGCCGCCAACTTCCAGCATCATCATTCGGTTGGTCTTACCTAGCGGCATCAACTCGACTGGTTGATTGAATCGAAGCCTCGGATAGACACGGCTTACATGAAACGGCCTCGGTGGTTCGGGTGAACCAACCACGTTCGATGTCGTCCACGGAACGCGATCCGCTGCGTTTGAGAATCCGGTGAGCAGTGATAGCATCGTAAGCAGAATTACACGTAAGTGCATCGTAGACCTTTTCAGCAGCAGGCTTGGTGAATCCTCATGATACTTTCTTTGAACATCGCTGGTCGTTCCCATGCCGCAGGGCTCTCCTGTTCGCTGTGGACCGTTTTGTTACATCAAATTACCCGTTTCAGCGGAGTCATCCAATTGCGTGGTTTCCACAGTGCTGCGGAAAAGCGAACTGCTACGCACGGGGTGATCTAACAGTCCGATGATTGCCGCGCGGTATCTGCAGCGAAATAACGCCCGAAATATGAAGGGCTGGGAATAACGCCTCGGGAAAACGGTTGCTTTTCCAAGCAGCGCTCCCCCGAAAGGTGACCGGTCAGTTTCCAAATTTTTTTGGCAATGTTTTCGACCTGAGTTCGATCTGCCGTTTCGCTCGGGTGAATGATTGCGAAAAAGGGATGCACGTTGCATCTGGCGGTTGGCCAATCATCTCTGATTGGCGTCGACCTCGGTACAACCTTGGGCTGGTCTCTGGAAATGAGGCGAGCATTGTTTACTGCTTGAATTTCAGCAGGCTATGTTTCAGCGTGTAGGATTCCATTTCTTGACCATCGATTCCGATACAACGGAATTCGACTTGGGGGTCGTCTGCTGTGGTGTCAAAGGTCATCAAGGCGAACGAACAAGTTTTGTTGTACCCCCAAATAAGGCCGTCCGTTTTTACGACGGGGTGGGTGTGATGGTTGGTCAGACGCGAGCTTTCAAATTCGTAAAGGTCGTAGCCCTGCTCGCGTTTGGTAACCCGCAAGTCGGTTCGATGCCGATCTGCTGCAATCAGAAAAACTCCCTCAATCTGATTCGATTCGATGTGCTGGAAAATCTCTTCCCGCTCTTTTGGGAAGCCGTCCCAGGGATCACGGCTTCCACGTTTGATGCCTGCGGTGAAGGGCACGGGCGAGGCAATGATTTTGAAGGTCGCGTTTGAGTTGGTAAGCGTTTGCAGCAGCCATTTTTTCTGGACGGGACCCAGCATCGTGCCGCCTGATAAGTCTCGATAATAGCGACCATCCAGCATGATGAAATGAACGTCCCCGATCTGGAAGTCATACCAACACCCGGGTTGTTGTTCGCCCATGCCGTAGGCTGGATTGATCCAGTTCTGTTGAAACGTCTTCCATACGTCGCGTTTCCAGGCTGGTTTGTCGATGTCCGGGCCGGGAACGCAATCATTGGTTCCAAAGTCGTGGTCATCCCAGATTGAAAAGATGGCAGTGGTTGATGTGAAACGCTTCCACTCGGGTCGTGATTGACGGCGATAGTAGCAGTATTGTTGGGTCAGCAAGTGTTCCGGTTGGTCGATGTAAACGTTGTCTCCAAGCATTAAAAAAGCATGTGGTTCAAAGGACCGGATCGTATCCCACATGTTTTCCCACTCGGGAACGAAGCCGGCACCACCTCCGAATCCAACTGAGAATATTCCGCCTTCACCTGCCTTGGGGAATGTGCGGAAGACACCCTCGGTTGATTCGCCTTCTTTGACTTCGATGATGTAGCGATAGGACTGATTC
Source organism: Rubripirellula sp. (assembly GCA_029213145.1). Taxonomy (GTDB): domain Bacteria; phylum Planctomycetota; class Planctomycetia; order Pirellulales; family Pirellulaceae; genus Rubripirellula. The sequence goes on from JARGNK010000092.1 coordinate 24,471, forward strand.
GGTTTTAAGTTGTCGACGGTGAGGACGGCGGTGAAGTCAGTCGCCTCGCTGGTCCGTTGAGTTGGGGAGACGCCGCCTCCCTCAACCTTGGCAATCACGTTTACGGCCCGTGAAGTGCGGATCCAAAAGGAGGCTGACTGTGCGGTTACATTTCCAACCATGGGCCCATGGATCAACACCGGAAGGTCGGTCTTGTCTTTCCACGATGTGAAGCCGGGCACCGTGTTCAATTTCATTAGTAGTGGTCGCGGTCCGGCAAGTAAACGCCCCGGCGGCAATCCTTGTTGTAAGGCTTCGCTTGCTTTCGCCCAGGCGGCTGATGGTTGGTCCTGGGCTAGTTGGCTGAGCATTTGCACGAAATGCGATTCTGCATCACCAGCAAACGGTTTCTTCTTTTGGAGTGTCGAATCGACCTGTTGATACTTCTCGTTAGCAATTAAGCGAACCGCATCGCGAGCGCCGTCGTGCTGTGCCCTTACGGCGG
>JARGNK010000092.1:24964-31668 GCA_029213145.1 Rubripirellula sp.
ATGCAGTGACAAACAGATGACCAAGATCAGCAGGCAGCGCATCAGGAAAATCCCATTTTAGAACGTACGATTCGGTACTCGACAACGTCTCCAGTGATCGACGCCATCGATGGGATTTTAGCCCGTTGTGAGCGGGGATGAATCGAGCAGGCTAATAATCAACGGCAGTAATTGCTTTTTTCTGCTGACAACTTCGTTAAGTTCGTAAAGTTTGTCTTCCAGTTGTGGGTAGTTGATCTCTTCCCACCCTTCTGGTTCGTTGCTCATTAACAACAAGCTGCCATTACTGGCGATGTCGGTGACGAGTAAAGCCGAGAATTCCAAGCGGTTCTCGCGCGCCAGATCCTTTAACGCTTTGGCCAATTCGTCCTTGCGTTGCCAAAATAAATCGAATCCAATTTCTTCGATCTGTGAGATGGAGAACCGTCGACTCGATTCTTCAAACTCTTTGCAGTCCTCGCGGACGACTTGCTCCGGCGAGCAAGTGCGTAGTGCCGATCCAATCTGGAAAAATTCGCCCGCATATTCATCGAGATCACAGTCGCAGTGTTGGCGAAGCCATTCGATGACTTCGCGATCGACATCCGTCGTGGTCGGCGAACGTAAGAATAACGTGTCGCTGATCATTCCAGATGCCATGCACAAGGCGATGCCCGGCGAAGGAACAATGTTCGCGCGTTGGAACATCTTGGCGACCAAGGTACAGGTCGATCCCACCGGCTCCATTGTAAATCGAATGGGACGTGTCGATTTGAGCGACCCGCCGAGACGATGGTGGTCGAGTACCTCGACGATGTTGGCTGTTTCAGCACCTTGCACGGCTTGGCCGAGTTCATTGTGATCGACAAGCACAATTTCTTGCTGCGGAGTATGCACGAGATCACTCTTGCTCAGCACTCCGACCAGCTTGCCCGCATCCGTGACCGGAAAGATCGTCTGCGGTGACCGATAGAGTTGCGTGCGTACCGATTCAACAGGTGTCTTGGCGGAAAGGGTAATGAAATCCGCGTCGATCACCGACTCGATTCGCTGCGCCGCTTTGATCCGCATGGTGGTTGTTGCGGTATCATAGGGGCTGTTGATCACAGTCACGTCATTCGCTTTGGCGAGTTGCATTAAGCCACTGCTAAGCTGATAGCCACCCGTCACCACGAGTGCTCGTACGCCGCATTCTAGTGCCGGCAGTTGGATCGTTGGGCGATCACCACTGACCACCAGCAGGCGGTCAGCGGGTAACTTGTTCATCCGCTCAGTGAAACCGCCCGCGCTCATGGCTCCAACGGTCAATACAAAGTCGTCAATTTGTTGCGGTTCGACAGCATGTTGGAAGGATCCACCGAGTACCTTGGCAACTTGATCTAAGGTGCTGCGGACTTCCCTGGCCTGCACGGGATCAACTCCACCATGCAGCATCAGTTCCAGCAGATCGAGCAGTGTCACGATCCCGACAATTTGATCGTCATCGCCCAGCACAGGGATTGCGCGAATGCCATGATCGTTCATTCGCTGGTAGACGTCGAAAAAGACATCGCTGCGGTGAGCAAAAACGGGTTCTCGATTGCAGGCATCCTCGATGACAGGACGGATGTCCATGATGATCTTGGGTGCCGCTACCGAAGCTTTGCGAAGGGCGAACTCGGTTCGTTGATTTGGGGTGCCACAGCAAGCAGCCATCGCATCGGGACGAATGGTCTGCTTTAGAAAGTCCGCGTAGGCGACGGCGCTGCAGATTGCATCGGTGTCGGGGTTGCGGTGACCGAATACGTAAAGTGTCATTCCCTAGCCGACCTTCGATGAAGTACCAATCGTATCTCGACAGCCATCATCCGTTGAGCAAGGATTCAATGGCTTCCTGAATTGCTGCGGGTTCGCTCATGCGACCTTCGCCCTCCAATCGACAGCTGAGCCAGCCTGATTCCGGGCCAACGAAATGGCACCCATCTTGCTGCAATTGTTGGTGGTTTCGCTGCACCGACGGTTTCTCCCACATCGCCGCGCTCATTGCCGGTGCAAGTAACACAGGGCAACTCGCTTGCAGGTACAGCGTGGACACTAAGTCATCGGCCACGCCCGTGGCAAACTTTGCCATCAAATTTGCAGTCGTCGGTACAACCACCATCAAGTCTGCTTCGGCTGCGACCTCGATGTGGGCACCCAGTGGAAACGAAGAATCAAACAAACGCGAGACCACCGGACGACCAGAGAGAGCGGCCAAAGTATCTGCGCCGATGAACTGATTCGCCGAGGCGGTCATCGCGACCCTGACGCGATAGCCACATTGGGCAAGTTGGCTGCAGAGGATTGCAGATTTATAAGCCGCGATGCCGCCACCGACTGCCAGCAATACCGATTGGTGATCGTTAGTCATCGGTCTTGGTTTGATGGGGTTGGCTTATCGGTGAGATGGAGCGATTCGTTGCGGATAAGCTCGCTGCGAGGCGGACATTACCATACCCCGCAGGTAAATCTCGACTTACCTGCCATGCGGATGGACGTGTCGACTGGTGGCAACAGATCAATGACTACAGATCAATGACTACAGGGCACATTGCCTGCGTGACACATCGACTGCAGGCAGCATTAACTAGGGCGGCGCGTCGGTTGCAGATCAGGGTCTACAGATCCGAAGCTTCCAATTCTGGGCCTTCCGCAGCGGCGATCGTCGCATCGAGGTCGGGCACTTGCTCGACTTCGTTTTCCATGTTGAGCACGATCTTGTCCTGCATGATTTCCTGCAGCACGATCGACATTTTGTCATGGGTATCAACATTCACCAGGGCTCGGCTGCCTTGGTTCAGCTGGACCAGGCGTTTCTGGATCAAGGTGCTGAGCTTGAATCGGCCACCCACCTTATTCACGATTTCTTCTTCTTTTAGCTCTTCGAGCATGGATGTTTTTCCTTCTGTTCTTTCAATATCTGGCAGATTTCGGCGACCGTCTCGTCAACGACGCCGTTGATGACTTCATGTTGGTAGTGAGGCAGGTACCGCATTTCACTCGCGGCCGTTTCGAGTCGAGCGAGGATCACCTCTTCGGTTTCTGTCTCGCGGGCTCGAAGGCGGTATTCCAGTTCGTCCATCCCACCCGGGTGGATGAAGATCGTGATTGGATCGAATTCCTGCTTCTCCAAGACGGCCAACGCGCCTTGCACATCGATCTCCAAAATAACCCACTTCCCCTGCTTTAGGCCAGAGGCAACCTGAGAACGGAGGGTGCCGTACCAGCGTCCGAGACCGAAAACTTCCTTGTATTCCAAAAACTCGCCTGCCCGACGCCGCTGATCAAATTCTTGATCTGTCAAGAAAAAGTAGTCTTTTCCCTCGGTTTCACCCGCCCGAGGGGCTCGGGTCGTTGCCGAAACGCTGAGCGTCAGGGGGAGTTCACACTCGCGAAGAAGCTGTCGAAGAACTGTCGATTTTCCGGCCCCACTTGGTCCCGAGAGAATAACAAGGCGACCAAATTCGGTTCCTGAGCCGTCGGATTCGCTAGACATCGGTCGCACCCCCGATTTGAGATGGCATCGATTGCTGCACCTGTTCACTCCAGATTCTGGACAAGTTCCCGCATTCGTTCGATCGCGCATTTGATCTCAACGACTTCCGCCGAAATTTCTGCATCGGACGCTTTGCTGCCAATCGTGTTGGTTTCCCGGAACATTTCTTGGATGATGAAATCAAGCTTTCGTCCAGCTGGCTCGTTTGGACCGCTGTCAATGACATCGTTGAACATCGTCAGGTGACTTTGCAAACGCGTGATCTCCTCGCTGATGTCAACTCGATCGGCATAGATCTGGACTTCGCGAAGTAGATCGACGGTTTGTACCTGCAGATCGTGTTCTTTCAGCACTCGCTCGATTTTTGATTGCAGTCGGCCGCGGTAAACATCGGTCGACCGCGGTGCTAATGTTTGAATGGTTTTCAGGCGATTGGCGACACTGGCACTATCAGTCCGTAGCGAATCGACCATTCGTTCCCCTTCGATCGCCCTCATCTGATTTAGATTGTCGATCGATTGTGTGACGGCCGTTTGTGCGAACTGCCATAAATCATCTTGATCGATTTGGGATTCGCCGCGACTGGCAATCACACCGGGGAGTCCGATCAGATTGGTCAAATCGATGGTGGTCGAGGTCACTTCGCTCGGAAGGCTATTGGTCAATTGCTGAACGTAAGCATTGACGACTTCAGCATCGATGCGCGGCAAGTCCTCACCTGGCGGTCTGCGCCAAGTGACGTTCAGCTGTACGCTGCCTCGATGGATGAGAGATCGAGCGAGGCTTTCGATTTTGGATTCGAGCGACGCCAGGGAATCGCTAGCACGCAGCGAGCACTTGAAGCCTCGGTTATTGACCGTGCGGATTTCGATATGGATCGTGCCGAGGTCACCCTTGACGGTTGCATGCCCTTGGCCGGTCATGCTGCGGACAACTCGAGTCATAAGTGAAGATCGCTTTGGGGCGGCATCGTGCGACGGACGAATCAGGGATCGGTAGGCTCTGTCTCTACCGATTCTGCCTCTGCTGGTGCTGCCTCTGCTGGGGCTGCCTCTGCTGGGGCTTCCTCTGCTGGGGCTTCCTCTGCTGGGGCTGCCTCTGTCGAGTCAGTTTCAGCTGGGGCATCATCCGATGTGGTTGCGTCGCCTGCGTCGCCGCTACTTTCGCTTTCTTGAGGCGTGCCCTCGGTTTCCGCTCCGCCAGTCGCATCTTCCGCAGGAGTCTCAGCTGCAGGAGTCACTTCGGCTGATGGTGTCGTTGCGTCGCCGGAGATGTTCGATTCTGAACCCAAGTCTTCCATCGCCGCCTCGCTACCGGCTTCATTTCCTGCACCAGGTGTAATCTCCATCCCTGTGCCGGCCTCGATCTCACCGGGGCCTGCTTGCAGGTTGGTTTCGGTGACTTGTGTTGACGACGTACCCAAGACATACATCGTGAAGGCACAGGTAAATCCCCAGAACAACGCGACAACAATCGTGATCGTTGTGAAGGTGTCGGCACCTTTGCTTCCGAATGCACTCTCGCCACCTGGGCCACCGAGGGCTCCAGCTAACCCACCGCCCTTGCCGCGTTGGACGAGGATTAAGAGGATGAGAAATAACGATAGGAAGCCCATCAACCAGCCTAGGAAAACGCCAGTTAACGATGCGAGGAGAGTAAAAGTCATCGGGAGTTCACCCTTTCAAAATGTCACTTGTGTCAATGTTTGGCGGACAAATTAGGCCGCCTGAATGATTCCCAAGAAATCGTCAACCTTCAAACTTGCACCACCTACCAGGGCCCCGTCAATATTCGGCTGTCCCAGCAGTTCCTTGGCGTTTCCAGGTTTGACGCTTCCACCATATTGAATCCGGATTTGTGCCGCTACCTCTTCGGTGAACATCTCTGCGAGTTGCTTTCGCAGAAATGCGTGAACTTCTTCAGCTTGCTCGGGGGTGGCGGTTTTGCCAGTCCCAATTGCCCAAACCGGTTCGTATGCGACCACAATTCCGGCAGCGCGGATTTCATCGAGTCCTTCCAGCGATCCACGAATCTGAGTTTCTACGACCTGTTCGGTGTTGCCGGCTTCGCGGTCTTCGAGTGTTTCGCCGACGCAAACGATGGGAACCAAGTTGCCAGCCAGGGCGGCATGTAGTTTTTTGCTGACGTCAGCATCACTTTCGCCCATCAAAGCACGGCGCTCACTATGACCCAAAATCACGAATCGGCAACCGACATCGGTCAGCATGCCAGCATTCGTTTCGCCAGTGAAAGCGCCGTCGTCGGCGGCGTACATGTTTTGGGCTCCCAATGCGACGGGCGTTCCTGCCAGGGCATCTGCCACGCTATGCAGGTACACCGACGGCGGGCAGACGGCTACGTCGACAGCGGGATCGCTCCCCACTGCTTCGGCAACGCCCTTCCCGAGCGCCACGGCGTCTTCGTGGCGGGTGTTCATTTTCCAGTTCCCGGCAATTAAATATCGGCGAGTCAAGCTAGTGTCTCCGGCAGCGGTGAAATGGTTTTTCCTAAAAGCGTCGCCAAATCTTTGAGTTGACCGGCCAATTCATCGTATTGGTCGGGAAGTAATGCTTGTGGTCCATCACTCTTGGCGACTTCGGGACAGTCGTGAACTTCAATGTGAACCCCATCCGCCCCCGCTGCCAAACCCGCCATCGCACAAGGAGGGATCAAGTCAGGTCGGCCAGTGGCGTGAGAGGGATCGACGATGATCGGTAGGTGTGACAGCGTCTGCACTGCGGGAACCGCGGCGACATCAAACAAGTTGCGGGTGGCGCTGTCAAAACTTTTGATGCCTCGTTCGCAAAGGACAACACTCGAATTGCCTTGCGAGAGGATGTATTCAGCACACATCAATAGGTCATTGATGGTTGCACTCATGCCACGTTTTAGCAGTACAGGGCGCTTCGATTTTCCGACTTCGGTCAGCAGCGCAAAGTTTTGCATGTTGCGTGCTCCGACTTGCAGCATGTCGGCGTACTGGGCGACCAGTTCGACCAACCTTGGGTCGGTCACCTCGGTGACCACCGGCATCGAAAACTTGTCGCCAACTTCTCGCAGTAGAGCAAGTCCTTCTTCACCCATGCCTTGGAACGCATAGGGGCTGGTCCGCGGTTTGAACGCGCCGCCGCGAAATAGGTTCGCTCCAGATTGGCAAACCCGCTCGGCAATCCGAAACATTCTGTCTCGGTCCTCGACACTACAGGGACCT
>JARGNK010000318.1 GCA_029213145.1 Rubripirellula sp.
TGGCGCACGCTGAACCGAGGTCTGCTACGTTTCCATTCTCCGCACCGAACAGGTGGTTGCTTTTTACTGGGGTTGTTTCTTTCTCGGCCCATTTTTTCTGCGATGAACGGTCGTGGGGATCTAGTACATAATCCTTAGGCCTGCAACACCACGAAAAGTTTCCTGAGGGATGGCATCGCCCGAGAATCCACCCAACGCGTAATGGTGATCGGTTACATTGCGGAGATCGAGAAAGAGATCCATGCACTCCGAATGTCGGTACAGAGCATAGAGATTCATCTCCCAAGGATCGCGAATCTGCTCTGCAAGTTCGCCGGCGATCACGTTTTTGGGTGTTGAGCGGAAAACGAAACTGGGTGTCAGAAACAGTTTTGAAGTTGCCTGCCAAGTAACGCCCAAACGTCCGTTGTGCCGAGAGATACCGGGAAGAACCGTGATAACGCCCGCATTCCTCTCCTCAAAATCGAGGTAAGAATAGGAAAACCAAGAACTGATTCTTCCATGATTGAATTTGCCATAGAAATCCATTCCCATTCGATCGCTGCTGCCTCCGTTTGCCGTTTGAACGAGCGTGCGGGGCTCGTTGGCATCACCATTCAAATAGACCGGGTCGGCAAGAATGTTTTGCGGAGCTGCCCGGTCCGCCACGGTAATCACGTTTGATTCCGTACCCTGATACAAAGCAAAACCAAGCTGCAGATCGTCCTCGGTATAGCTCAAGCTGATCTCGTGCATCTCGGCCTCTTCAGGCACAACGTTAGAATTGGTTGTCGCCAACAAATTACCGTTGTCGAAGGTTGAGAAGGAAAAATACGGTGCCGGCTGCACAAACCCGCGGTTATAGATGTACTTGGCTGTCCAGCGATCAGTCAGATCGACAATTGCCGAAGCTCTCGGAGAAAACGGCTCTTGCTCAAAATGTTGGTCCCAGGTCACACGAGCCCCACCAACCAAGCGGAGCCAGTCACTGGCTTGCCATTCCGCTTCAGTGAATGCGGCGTAGGTCCAGTAATTGACCTGATTAGCTTGGGCAATCTCCGTAAGTGAGCCGCCAACGGTGTTGCTATAGAAAAACGATCCACTCTGGGCAATTGGATCTTGACTGGAATCGAAGCCACCTGTGTAGGTCGCCTTGGGGATGATATCGGAATACTGCGCCAAACCACCGACCAAAACATGAAAGCTTTCGGTCAGCTGCCATCGGAAAACCTCCTCGAGTTGAAGATTCCAGCCACGACCATACTTGAAATCATCCAAGTACCATTCCGTCGCGGAAGCTGGAAACACAAATCGGCTACTGGGATCGATCTCGTAATGACTGTACTGAAGCGTGGATTCGAGTGTGACCCGATCATGAACCTGTGACACGTTCTTTCCTTCGATCACAAAGGAAGCATCGCTCCATCTCGCTTGAGGCAGAAACCCGAGACCTGGATTGAAACCCTCGGCACTACTACGTTCCGACTCGCGGTACCAGAGCTGAACCGAATTGTTCTGCCATTCAAGACGCTGATAGACATTCAGTCCAAAATCTCGACGTGAAGGCGTCACGCCTGCGCCACCTGCATTTGTCATGTTGGAGGCGATGTCACGGTAGTCTTGCCAGTAAGCAGGATACTCGGTGTCGATAGGCGTCAAATCCGAATCGCGATACTGAACAAACCCCGACAGCTGGACATCTTTGAAAAGAGCGAGCTCGCCGGCATACCAACCCCAGACTTCTCGCTCGGCATTGATTCCAAATTCCGAACCGACTTGGAACCGATCGGTCCGACATCCCGGGCGTTGCATAACAACGTTGACCGTCGCGCTCACAGCATCTTGTCCGTAAAGCGTCGAATTCGAACCATAGACGACTTCGATACGTTCTGCATGCCGAACACTGAAATCGTTGCGAAGCGGGTGGTATTCGCCACCGGGCGGATTCACACGCATCCCATTGACCAACAGCAAGATCTTGTTGTTCGCGCTGATCCCTCTCACCGATACCTGTGTGCCAATCTCACTAAAAGTATTCTCAACGGTCTCCATGCCAGGCAAATCTCGGAGCACATCCGCTAATTGGGAATATCCGCGCAACAGGATCTCGTCGCGAGTAATCACGATCACCGTTTTTGGTGCCTCGGTTGTTCGCTCCAGGTGCCTCGACGCACTGTAAACAAAGGAGGGAAGATCATTGCAACAAGCATCACAACACGAATCACAGCAGGATGGAAACGGATCAATCGCATCAAATCCAAATCCGGTTGCGGACGAGAATTCGCTCGCTGCCATGGAATCGCAGTAAGTCTCGAAGGGGTCGCCCCCGTGGGCATCCCAAGAAATAAAAGCGAGGCTGATCGGGCAGACTGAAAGTAAAACCCGAATGAGCGACTGAAGGGGTAATCCTGAAGAAGACATTGCATACATTCCTAGCCGGCGATGCGGACAGCATTCATACTGCGGATTGCTAGTGTTGACAGAACCCCACCGATCCGTTGACTTACTCGGCAGTCTCCCGCTCAATTCGCAAATCAAACACGATAATTATTCATCGCACATCTAAAAAGATCCGTAAAATGGGCATAATCCCCAAACTCGATTGCTCCCTTTATGAGAAATCCACAGATCGCTCATTCTTCTTGCTATCCCCTAGGTTCGAAGATCCCTCGCGTCACCCGATCATTATTGGCTTACATTGCTTGGAGTAGAACAATCGAACCGCGAGTCTCCTGGCCAGATTTTGGAAAGGCTCGTGGTCTAGATAAAGTTTAACGGCAACAGCCACCGCACCTCCGGTCGCCGCTGGAGACAAAGCCGCAAAGCCTTTGTGCTAACGTTCTTTACTTCGACTCATCGCTGCTACAGCGGACCACTTGCGGAATCCTGCGGGGAGCGAAACGATCTCAACAAAGGAATCGTATAACTTGATTGGTTGCGAATTGGAAACAGTAAGACCATTCAATTCACTGACTCTACCCACTGATCACTCGGAACTTTGCTGGATCGCATGACCTTCATTCGTAAGCGTTCGGTAGAGCTATCTCCGGTTTAGCTTTCGTCGCCTTGCTCGGCGGGCTTTGGTCTTGGCGGCCCTGGCAATGGATTCCTGCTGGCGGTAGGTGCGGATCGATTGCACTTCCCACAGGCACGCTTGAGATACCGCATCAAATGCACCATGATTGGGAGTGGATTCTGAAGCAGCCAGCTTCTTCTTCCACTGGTAGAAGCTCGGCGGCGAGACTCCCTCCTGCCGACAGAACTGGGCGACTGTCAGGCCGCTGGGATCAAAGCGAGCGAAGCGTTCCTGCCAGAGTTGGCGGCGAGCGGGATCGGGCGTACGAGGCATGGGGTTCTCCAAGTTTGAGGAAACAAACCCGAAAAACTAAACGACGCCAGTTTCATCCCCACGCCGAACGCTTACGTCCAAACTGCGGTGAACTGCTAACCGTCCCAGTCGATGACCCCATGGGCCAAGACACATTCCAGTGCTGTGAGTGCGGTGGTGGCTTTGATGTGGACTGGGCAGAGGGGACGGTTACGCCATGGTTGCAGTTGGAGCTGACGGTGGATGTCGAGCCGGAAGTAAGTAACGAAGCTTGAACTTCTATTACATCGCACTCCACATTTCCCGCTGCCGATCCCAATCCATTTCTGCTGCGATTGGTCTCACCATTTTTTCATGAATCCCCGGTTTACCGGTTTTCACAAGAGGT
>JARGNK010000319.1 GCA_029213145.1 Rubripirellula sp.
TCAAAATGCGAGGCAATGCTCGCTAGTTTTCATAATGCGAGGCAATGCTCGCTAGGCCGCATGCTTATCCTGAGTGATCGCGGGCAATGATTTATCCTGATTCATCTCAGGGAGGGATGATTCGGTCGCTGCACCAATTCGTTGCTCGGAACGCTGATCTGATTCCATCCTTTCGAACAAACTGCCCATTAACTTTGGGTGGTAACAAACATAGGCCCATGACAAGCCAACCGCAGCAGATCCGAACAGATCGCTCAAGAAGTGGGTGTTACTATGCAGCCGATGCAACATCGTACCGACACAGATCACGGTGAATAACCACCGCCCGCGTGGCAACACAGCCCACAAACCAACCGTCAACGCCGTCGCCGTGGCGAGGTTCGCGCTGGGAAACGACCGCGTACTAGCGTCGTAGGTCGCTACTTGGCTGAGTGTCCAATCGAATGACCAGATCCAAGCATCGTTATAACTTGCCAGATCGAGATTGACAGTGCTCGGTCGGGGCCGCAGCACAAGCGTTTTGGTGAGGGTCGCCACCGCCCCTGCCCCGAGTGCCAGGGCGACCAAGCGTGGAATGTACCAGCGTCGGCGAGGGGCGAGCAAGAGAATGCTTACGAAGATCAGAAAGATGCCGATCCCATGTGAATATAAAAGAGAAATCTCCAACGCATCGGCAATTTCCTTGGGGAGCCGGTTGTGCGAAAACCAACGCGCGACGGGAATATCGACCAAGGTCGCCATCGGAGCCATCAACAAACAAATCCCGGCCATCCATAGCAAACCAATGAGCCGAAAACTCACTCGGTCATTGTCTCGTTGCAGGGTCAGCGTCATCGCAGTCGTCGCCAAGCGATCATGATCTGAGCGCATTCGATTTCCTCGTAAGTGGTTCGGCGGAGGGTACCGAATCAGAAACGAAGAAGGAAAGAGAAGAAATCATTGCCTGCGAGTTTCACGAACGACCGTCACTTGATCGATCGACGAGTCAGATCGGTCAGTTGAATCGCCAATCTTCCCAAATCGTCAGCAAGCCGCCCAATCATCACTCCGCCAGACTTCAAGCCGTAAATGCTTCACCCCACTCGGCTCATTCAAAACAAGCTATTTAGATCAGGCTGATTCGGACTTGTGCCCGAAGCTTGGCGGTGGCTACAAGCCATTGACTAAATGGTTCACAGAGAACGCTATGAACACGAAATCCAGACTTTCCCTGATGCTGCTGCAACGCCCCTTTTTCAATTGGCATGCATTGGCGACCGCCATCGCATGTCTTCACATTGGGTTCTCCACCCTCGTCGGGTCTGCCCAGGTTCCCACGACGACCGAAGTCGAAGAAACCCAATCGATTGAACTACCGGAAGATCCCGCAGCAATCGTCGCTGTCGTCGGCAGTACGCCGATCTTGCTGGGGGACTTAATGCCAAAAGTAGAAGCACGGATCAAGGAAGTGACCGAAAAGTCGGGTCAATCGATTCCAGAAGAGCAACTGCACTACGCCCGCGTTAATCTCATCCGGGGCATGCTGTCTCAGGCGATTCAGAACAAGATGATGCGTGAATCCTTTTTATTGGATCAGGTGGGAACCCAAGCCGCGGACAAGCGAACCGAAGCCGAAGACATGCTTGCCAGCCGCGCTCGTCAGATGTTTTATGAAAGCGAAGTACCCGAACTGAAGAAGAAATACAAAGTCGATGATCTGACAAAACTTGACACAATGCTCCGCGAGAAAGGGAGTTCGGTTGCCGCTCGCCAGCGAGATTTCATCGATGCCATGCTGGGACATCTCTACATCCGCAGCAAAGTTGAAAACGATCCTGAGGTTTCCATCGCCGAGATCAACAACTACTACCAGAGCAATTCAGAAGAGTTTATGCGTCCCCACCGAGCCCGCTGGGAACAATTGAGCGTAATGTTCGCGAAATTCCCCTCGCGCGAAGCAGCTCGCCAAGTCATCTGGGAAATGGGACGCGAGGCCTACTTTGGCGGCAGCATGCAAGCGGTCGCGCGCGAGAAAAGTCAAGAGCCGCTCGGAAAAAAGGGGGGAATACACGACTGGACCGCACAGGGTTCCCTTGCGAGTGACCCCCTTGATCAGGAGATCTTTCGCTTACCGTTAGATGCGATGAGTGAAATCATTGAAGATTCGACCGGCTTTCACATTGTCCGCGTGATCGAGCGTCAAGAAGCTGGCCTGACCCCACTAAGTGAGGTTCAAGAGGAGATCCGCAGCAAAATACGTCAGGAAAAGATCAACGACGCTCAACGCAAGGTGATGGAGGATTTGGCCACCAGAATTCCTGTTTGGAGCATGTTTCCCAAGGATCTTCCAGAAGCCAAACCATTGCCGCCGAGCATTGCCCGACGACAAACCAGCAAACTTCGCTAGTCAGAGTTGCAATGCGCCGCGAAAATTCAATCAAAGTCCGGCGACGCTGGATCATCATCAGCGCGATGACAACCATGCTGGGCTCGCTCGCCCCGGGGTGCGGACAGCTGAAGCACCGATTGAGTACGAAGGTACCAGATTCCTTTGTTCCCAATCCGCTTGAGTTGCCTGCGGTTGGAGATCAATTCTTATGGTCGCAGGTCGTGGATGCCGTGGATGATTATTTCCGGATCGCACGTGAACAACCTGTCCAGAACTCAAACGGGCTGCTGCTCGATGGCCGCATCGAAACGTCTTATCGGATCGGTGCTTCTCTGCTGGAACCTTGGCGGAAAGACAGCACCGCTGGTTTCGAGCGCTTGCAAAGCACTTTGCAATCAATCCGCCGCCGCGCCGTGATCACCGTGCGACCGTACGGGGCCGGTTACACAATCGAAGTGATCGTCCAAAAAGATCTAGAAGACACGGACCGAAGTCAGTATTCGACCGAATCGATCGCAGCCAAGCGACATGACGGAACCATCGTTCGCACGGAAGATGCATACGACGACAGCCCCCAAACTCTCGGCTGGATCCCGCTAGGGAGGGACACTTCGTTAGAGCAGGTAATCTTGCGAGACATTTTCGGTCGTATCACTCAGGCGGACAGTAACCGGTTATTACATTCCAAGTAAAGCTTGGAAAAAAATCCGGCCTGCTTGAAATCCTCGTAATCGATACTGCTTGACAAACAGTCGTCGTCATCCGTCACGGATTGCCACTCGGGCCTAATCTCGCCCCCGATGGTCGCCGATACCGAACCGTGCCGACAAGGAATCGCCGGCAACTCTCCCCCGACTGCTCTTCACGTCTCCATCCCCAAGGACGCCCATGTTTGGAGCGACTCCCCGCAAGCTTGATTACGATTCGCTTTGTGAAACTGTCGAGACCCGACTCTGTGAGCTCGGACACCTTGAACCGCACCAATTTCCGATGACCCAACGGGAAGTGATCCGCGGTGGAAAATCAGTAGGTGTCTATTTTTGCGTGCACGGGCCCAGAAGCGTGAAACTGACCGCGATCTGTGACTTTGAACACAATACGGTGATTTTTTACGGCAGTGACGGGATCCGAAAAAATAGTTGGAACGTGAACGTTGCACCGCCAGCGTTGTCGGCTGCCTGAGACGCCATTGACATGACGCGTCCTTCCGAACGGTCCATCAGACTCGTTCGGGTGCAGCCCGAACGAGCCCAGATTGCAAAGACTGCATCCGCCGAAGGGCCCACAGCCGGGCACTCTTCCCCGCGGCAACCCATGAGCTCCA
>JARGNK010000320.1 GCA_029213145.1 Rubripirellula sp.
TTTAAATGGTTGTGCCAAGTACCGGGAGCATCCCCAAGGCACATCGCGTAATTGGTACGCCCGAGAGCCGGCAACCCGGTACCGGGATCACTGGGGCATCGGAGTGTTGGGATTTCGGTCGACCACGGAATATATCCAGGGTTACGGGAATAGTTTCGGGGGTTAGGTCCCATCGCTGGCCAACGATTTGGGTTGGCCAAGCCAGTGTTTCCCGGTGGCGGCGCTCCGGTCACTGACTTCGCATCTGGATTGGAGACTTGCTCCCAAAGAGCCTGCTGTTCCATGAAAGGCAACAAACCAACCAAAGCACTCAAACATTCGTGACTGGCATCATTGCCCGTTCGCCACCAACGATTGGTTTGCAAACCAATCCCAGTCCCGCTCCCGTGCGTCGGCAATTGCTTGTACGCGGAATGGTAATTGTGAATTGCTAAACCGATCTGCTTGAAATTATTACTACAACTCATGCGGCGAGCTGCTTCACGTGCCGCCTGCACCGCCGGCAAGAGTAATCCGACCAACACCCCAATGATCGCAATTACTACTAACAGTTCCACCAACGTGAAACCTCGGACAGCTTTCTGTCGTGTATCTCTCATCATTTCTCCCTGCAAAAACGGCTTAAAACAGCACAACCCCCCGATGGCAGCAGTTGCAAACACCCCAAGCCATCTGAATCGATCAAAATCGAAGAATCGCGTCAAAACAGTTGGTTCTCGACGAAACGTTGGCCCAACATCCCACGACGTCGACGGCTAGTCTCTCGGCCGCCTTATCGGAATTGCGTAACAGCCGATTCCAAATCCGGCACCCGCGAGGTGTGACTCAACCAATGGGGCAAACCCTGAAGCATCAACAAATAACGTTTGCCCAGTCGTAGCCTCGAACGTCAGCTTTCCCAATAAAGCCAACAGCGCGCCTGACCAGAGCATCGCACTGGCCCTTTGACGATCGGTCCAATAACGCCGACTCTGGGCAATGACGAACCAGACGAACAAGCCGGTATCGACTCCACTCAAACCTCGATAGACAACGATTCCGTCGCAAAAAACTGCCACTGCGATGGTTACGCCTGTCATGATCGCGATCAACGCCAAGGGAAAGCGTCGCGGATCTGTCCGTTCGCAAATTGTCCCGAGCACCACAAACATCAGCAGATCCCAGAAAAGATGATCAAAGTCGTAATGCGTCAGATGGCCCGTCCAGATCCGCCACCACTGTCCGTTATTGATCAGATGAAAATCGATTTCCATGCCAGCTGACACGGTCGGAATTGCCCAGGCCAAAACCGCTAGCACGGCGACTACGATCGTGATCCTGCATGACTGCAAATAGCGAAACATGAACCTGCCTCTCCTTCTTATTTCGTAAAGCAAGCTGCGACGTTTATTCATGAACCACATCGCATCTGTTACACCAAGCTGTCTTCGTCGACGTGCTCCGCCTTGACCTATCGTTTTTTCTTTCGGCGGTTTGCCAAGGCTGCGCCGCCGGCAGTGCCCAACGCGATGACGGCAGTAAAGGGGTCGATTGCACCGCCACCCGCAGATGAACCACTCCTGGAAGAACTGAAGTTGAGGTCCACCCCGCGAGGAGAACCGCTTGGCTGCGTCGAAGATTGACTAGAAGGCGACACGTTTTGCTGGTCTCGGGAGCCAGTGGACGTCTGGTGACTTCCGTTATTCGTGGTTACCAATTTTTTCTGCCGATCGACTTCAAAGTTTTCACTACCACGTCGACGAATCTCTGTCAGCTTTTGCTGTACGGCAGTTCGAGAAGCCCGATCCCGCTGGATCCGAACCGCATTTCGTTGTTCGATCTTCCACCTGCGATACTCCTCGTTATTCTCCAGGACAAGCATCGAGGCGTACGGTGAGACGATCGAATAGGCTTCGCACAGACGCACAATCTCGTTGCGTTGAGTCCCCCGATCCTGCCGCTCGTTTGCCAGTGAGCCCCTCTCTTCGTTCATTAAACGTTGCACTCGCTGATACGCCCACATCCGCTCAATCTCACTATTACCCTCGTCCCCGGTGGGCAACTCCATTTCAACCACCTCTTTCCAGGGACCACCCTGCACTGTCCCCGTCAGTGTGATTTTGACGGATCCGCTGGCGTTGTATCGGCCAAGCAATCGCAGCGGTGTCCCATAAAACAAGTCTCCGAGTTCGGTCGGTTCGACATCCGTCACTGCAGCGCCGCCAAAGTCGACAGCGACTTTCTCAATCGCTGGTCGAATTAATTTCTGTCTCATCAAATATGCTTGCCTGCGAAAACTGTCTTCGGTGGAAACAAAGGCGGCCAAGCCTCCCGCTTGATTAGCCAATTGGTGCAACAGTGGACGATTCACCTCGTTGCCTACACCAATGCAAAAAACGCGGACACCAGCGGGTCGCGACTCGATCAGACGCAACAGTTCTGCTTGCTCACCAACCTCGGTCATCCCATCACTCAGCAAAATCACATTCAATGGTCGATCAGCGTCTCGATAGGCATAAGAAGCAGAAATCGCAGGCTGCAGCACCGTGCCACCCCGTGCTCGTTGAGACTCGAAAAACTGACGGGCCTGTGCCAAATGATCGCTGCTCGCCTGTCGTAGTGATTGAAACAACGGAGTGGGCGTTAAATTGAATGCCAGACACTCAAACCGATCCTCCGGACCTAAGGAATCGATAAATGCTGACATGCTTTGGCGGCTGATCGATAGTTTTTCATCACGGGCCATGCTGCCCGATATATCCAGCAAGAAGACGTAATCCATCGGCTCAGCAGTACTGCTTAGATCAGCACCCGGCGTCAAAGTCATCATGAAAAAACCATCTTCACCAGCAGGATGACTGGTGATTAAATCCAACCCAGTCCGCGGTCGTTTCGTCTGGAAGGCCATGACGATATCGCGAGACAAATCACCTTCAGTCAATTCCATCGCAGCCTGCGCATAATTCGGTTCATGGCTCACCACCACAAAATCTTCAGCATGTGACTCGCTACTCAACTCCTTAATCGGCACTTCACTTTTCACGTCAACTGTGATTGAAAATCGCCCCGTCACACGGGAATCGATTTGCTGCCCTCGCACATCAGTCGCGAGCGGATACACGTACGTAGCCCAATCGTGATCGACCGGCAATTGCTGATAATATTCGATTCGAATCCGTTGCTCTGCTCCTGCTGCGATGGGGAAGATCCGCATCTCAAATTGTTTGAAGTCGACCTGTTCCAGCAATCCTGGATCGCGGCGTTTCTGTTTGTAACTTTCGTAAATCTCACGGGCACGGGCTTTTTCGACGACTTCGCCCACCATCTCCTTTCCATCAATCCACATACTGAAGTTTGACACGCTTGCCTCGCGTGGGACTGGAAACGTGTAAAGAGCTTCCACTTGTCGATTCTCTGTATTTACGAAAATTTGATCGACCTGCGTTACTGCAATTGAGTTATTGATGGTTACCCGCACATCTTGTTGCTTGATTTCAAGCACACCTCCAAAGCCGCCATCCGAAACGAGCAAGCCGGCCGCTGATACATTACGTCCGCCGACCAACAGAACAAGCATCAGGGCAGCAGCGAACGTTACGACTCCAATCACCGCCGAACGATGACCTCGACTGTGTTGATTTTTTTGTGCACACATTGCGATACTCCTTACAGGGTTGAATGGTTGCGACCTCTGGT
>JARGNK010000093.1:0-9538 GCA_029213145.1 Rubripirellula sp.
TCGCGAGGAATCTTAGGGACTTGTCAAATTGACGGGGGACGCATAATGCCCTGTCCGAACCCGATTATTGAGGTGTTTTATGTCTGCTATTCGTCATCTTGTCCTGGTCCTTGGGGATCAACTCTCGCTCGATTCTGCGGCGTTCGATGACTTCGACCGTCAGCAGGATATGGTTTGGATGGCGGAAGTGGCGGATGAATCGACCCATGTTTGGACCCACCAAGCACGGATCACGATGTTCTTGGCGGCGATGCGCCATTTCAGAAAAAATGTTGAAAAGAAAAAGTACAAACTCGATTACAAATGCCTGCATGATGGTGACAACCGCGGTTCGTTGGTCGAGGAGTTGCGGCGAAGCGTTAAGGAGCACCAACCCCAGCGTCTGATCGTCGTGGAGCCTGGTGAATTCCGAGTGCGACAATCACTGATCGAAGCCGCTGATGAATTAGGGATCGAGCTGGAAATCCGTACAGACCGCCACTTCCTTTCAACGATTGAGGAGTTTCGCGAGCACGCTCAGGGGCGGAAACAGTTGCGTTTGGAATACTTTTATCGCGAGCTGCGGCGTAAGCACGACGTTCTGATGCAGGGGAAAGAGCCTGAGGGCGGGAAATGGAATTATGACGCCGACAACCGAGGTTCGTTTGGGAAACAAGGTCCCAAGGATGTTCCCAAAGCGACCAAGTTCAAGCCGGATGCGATTACCAAAGAAGTGATCAAGCTGGTGCAAGCGAAATTCGCCGACCACCCCGGAACCGCAGACGATTTTGATTGGCCTGTCACTCCAGCGCATGCCCGCAAAGCACTCGATGATTTTATTACGCACCGGTTAGCGGATTTTGGTAAGTATCAAGACGCGATGTGGACCGAAGAACCTTATCTCTATCATTCACGCATTTCCGCAGCATTGAATCTCAAGTTACTTGATCCGCGTGATGTCGTTGATGCAGCCGTAATCGCCTATCGAGAGGGCGTTGCGCCGCTCAACAGTGTGGAGGGATTTATTCGGCAAATTCTCGGCTGGCGAGAGTACGTCCGTGGCATCTACTGGCTCTATATGCCTGACTACGTTGATCGCAATGCATTATCCGCGAAGGCACCTCTGCCAGACTTTTACTGGAGTGGAGACACCGATTTTGAGTGCTTGCGACAATCCATCGGGCAAACCCTGCAATATGGATACGCCCACCACATCCAACGACTGATGGTCACCGGGTTGTTTGCCATGATGCTAGGTGTCGACCCCAAGCAGGTGCATGAGTGGTACTTGGCGGTATACATCGATGCGGTCGAATGGGTTGAACTACCCAATTCGCTCGGGATGAGCCAGTTCGCGGACGGAGGGGTGATGGCAAGTAAGCCGTATGCGGCGACTGGCAAGTACATCTCCCGAATGAGTAATTACTGCTCGAACTGTCGCTGTGATCCAGCGAAGGCAACAGGCGAAAACGCCTGCCCCTTTACTACTCTGTATTGGGACTTCCTGGCGCGACACGAAAAGAAGCTGGCGGCGAATCAACGGATGTCCCTGCAAGTTCGAAACCTGGAGCGAAAGGACAAACAGGAACTAGCCGAAATCCGAAAGCTGGCCAAGAAACTGAAGAAAGAGCTAGCGAGTGGTGTGAATGGATCGGCAAACCCGGAGACGCTTTGCCAAAAAAATCGAAATTGAGAAACGCAAAATCGGATGGAGGGCCGGCGTGACCCTCGGCAGATGAGCAGTCAGCAGTGCCGTGAATAGCAAGCGGAGCAGAAGAATGCTAACTGCAAAAGGCAATCCTCCTTTTCGACGCTGCGAAACGCAGGCGACGAACGCGGAGAGTTTGGCGTCTAAGCCCCTCTGGCGTTGTTTTGACCCTGCCGTGGTTGGGGGACCGGCGTGGTTGGGGGACCGGCGTGAGTGGGGGACCGGCGTGATTGGGGGACCGGCGTGATTGGGGGACCGGCATGATTGGGGGAATTGCCAACCAAATGGCGAGGAACGGCTCACCCTGGATAGCGTCTCCGCTACTACACGCATTACAATCCAGGCACTCTGGAGGAGAATTCTGTGAACCGAGTGAAAAGATCAATGGGCTGGTTCTTAGCTGTGGCACTGATGGGCTGCAGTCAAATGCCGGATGATGGAATTCGTTTTTCGGAGGTCTCGGAATCTCAAGAGATCACGATTGATGATTTCTCTGAATTGACATTCACCGATAAGGATGGTGCCGATGTCAAATTGGCTGACATCATGACGCGGGATTATCTCGTCTTGGTCGTGACACGGGGTTGGTATGGCGGCGTTTGTTTTTATTGCGCCTCTCAAACATCACGCTGGGCACGCCGATTCGAGGAACTGGATCCCTACGACGCACAATTGGCTGTGATCTACCCGACGGAGACAGCGGAGGAAGCGGACAAGTTGGGTGAATTAACCAAGCGTATCAAGGGTGGAGAGATCCCTAACGAAACGATTCCCTTCCCGATCTTAGTGGACATCAATCTAAAAGGGGTCGACCAGCTTGGGATTCGCGCGGAACTCGCGAAGCCGGCGACTTACATCATCGACCGAAGCGGGCGAGTTCGATTTGCCTATGTAGGTGAATCGATTGCTGATCGGCCGACCGTTGATTCGGTGCTAAACCAACTCGCCTTGCTAAACGGTTAATCGAAGTCACGGGAATTCATGTCGACAGATCGCCGAATCGATGAAGACCTGAAGTTCATCGAGACTTGCGTCGAACTCAAGTTGCTCAGCGAAACCGATGCCGAAACGCTTCGGCAGGTGATTGTCGAAAGTAAGATTTTTGCAGCCCAGGAGTCGCTGCAACGTGGGCTGTTGACCGCGGCTGATGTTGACATCGTTCACTCGCTCCGGCATCCACTGGATGTTGTTCCCGGCTATGACATCTTGGGCTTGGTGGGACGTGGGGGAATGGGTGTTGTTTACCGCGCCAAACAATTAGACCTCG
Source organism: Rubripirellula sp. (assembly GCA_029213145.1). Lineage (GTDB taxonomy): Bacteria > Planctomycetota > Planctomycetia > Pirellulales > Pirellulaceae > Rubripirellula. The sequence continues at coordinate 2,955 of JARGNK010000093.1, forward strand.
ATCGAATTGTTGCCTTGAAAACGGTGTTGATCAGCAACATCAGCAGCTCGACGGCTGCAGCTCGCTTTGAACGGGAGGCGAAGGCGCTCGCTCGATTGCAGCATCCAAATATTGTTCAGGCCCTGAATTTTGGAAAGCATCTTGGACGATATTACTTCGCGATGGAATACGTGATGGGGCGTAGCTGCGAGCAGGCCTTGCATCAGGAGGGACGATTGACGCCCGAAGCAGCTTGGTCCATTGCTCGGCAGGTCGCCTCAGGGTTGTTGCACGCGTTTCGTCAAAACGTGATTCATCGTGACATTAAACCAGCAAACCTACTGTTGCTTCAGGCACCTGAAGGAAGCATGGCTGCCGGTGGCGAAGAAGTTGTCAAGATTACCGACTTTGGCTTGGCAATGTTCGCAGACGCTGAGCCAGAACAGATGCGTTTGACGACCGGTGACAAAATCATGGGCAGTCCGGCCTACATGTCACCCGAGCAATTTGGTGGTGAAGCTGTTGATTATCGCGCCGACATTTACTCGTTGGGCGCGACGGTGTGGCACCTGATTTTTGGAACACCACCGTTTCAAGGGAAGAATCTGGCATCGTTATTGAGTCAGAAATCTCAACCAATTCAGGCAGACCGTCGCTCATTACCGATACAAATTTCTGACGATCAATGGCAACTGCTGATGCGGATGCTGAATCCCGATCCAGCACATCGCCCATCAAGTTATGACGAACTAATCGCCGACATTGATCGACTGAGTGTTGAGTTGTCGACCATGGGAGGGCCGATCTCCGGCATGCTGGATTTGGCCGCCATCAGTGATCAGCAAACGATGGCAGCGCCCGCTGTTCGGTCAACAAAAGTCGATCCGCAAGATGTTGCCGCACCGGCCGATCCTGCGCCGATTCCACTTTCACAAACAGTTGACCTGCAACTGCCAGCTGCCGCAAAACCGTCTAAGAGCAATCGGTCTCGGGTTTTTAGTTTGATCGTGATTGCGATTGCACTGATTCTTGCAACGATCGGATTGACATTGTATCAGTCATTGGGCGAGGTGCGTGGGCCGAGGCCGTACACGCGAGTGGTCGAAACCGTGGGGCTATATGACGGAGTTACCTTAAGCGGTTGGGATGTTGGGGGATCCATGATTGGTGCCTGGAACACCGTGGAAGCACCTGATGCCTCCAATGCACTCGCCTGCTTGTCACGCCAGGGTGCCCTAACGCGTCGGCTAGAAGGGAAACTACACCCACGAATCAGCATTTTTGTCTGGGCTCAGCCCGGTTTTGAGAAAGTTGACATTGATTTTTCGTTCGACCCCAGCGTTCGCGATGACCTGCGGGGAAGTTTACGTTTTACACCGAGCGAAATCATTCTTGGTGAGAAGCAAGGCGATTTCGAAGAGCTGAGCAACCAAGTTTCGTCCGCTTCACCGCCGGGCCTCTTTGAGCGATACCACGTCGTTCATTTTGAGCGGCAACCGACCGATTGGTACGTCTTTTTTGAACAGCGTTTGGTTGGCACCATTCCCATCTCGCGGGTTGGCAGTGGTGCGGCCATCCGACTTGTCGTCCACCCATCACCGGGAACAGGCTCAGAAACTCCCTCGCCCAACGCCTACTTTTCTGAAGTGCGGCTGGACAACCTCGCGGAACCCAAGGCCGCCGATCCTCCGCCGCCAGCCGAAGAAGGCTAGCCGAAGGAGATGCTTGAAGTCTGACGCGTCTAGTTAGATCAAGTGTAATGAAATCGCGATCCCGTTGGAGCTTTCTGGCAGGTCATTGGCTCCCTACCCATCACATCGCGGCATTTGATTCGCCGGCAATCAAGCGAACAATTTTTTATAGATCCGACCCTCGTTTTCATCGATCCGTTCGGGACGACCTTTGTGCAAATAGATTAACTCGCGATGGTCGAGTCCAAGGGCGTACAAAATGGTCGAATGCAAATCATGAACATGCAAACGGTCATCGACTGCATGGAGCCCAACCTCGTCCGTGGTGCCGAATGTTTCGCCACCGCGAACCCCCGCTCCCGCCGTTACCATCGTAAAGCCCGTTGGGTTGTGGTCGCGGCCATCCCCTTTTTCGCTCATCGGAGTGCGGCCGAACTCTCCGCCCCAGACCACGAGCGTATCATCCAGCAGTCCACGGCGAGCCAAGTCGGTTAAAAGCCCCGCCACCGGCTTATCCATTTCTTTGCACATCTTGGTATGGTTCTGCTCGATCTTGCTGTGCGCGTCCCATTTGCTTCCCGCGCCATGGTACAGCTGGACAAACCGAACACCCCGTTCGACCATTCGACGGGCTAACAGGCACATGCGACCAAACGTTGCGGTCTCTTTTTGGTCCAAGCCGTATAACGATTCGGTCTCCGATGTTTCTTGACTCAGGTCAACGGCTTCGGGCGCGTGGCTCTGCATTTGGTAGGCCAATTCGTAGCTTCGAATTCTTGCTTCCAGCTCCGTATTATCCGCCCGCTCAGCCATGTGTCGACGATTTAATTCCGCCAGATAATCGAGTTCGGTGCGTTGTTGGCGATGATTGATGTAAGCGGGGCTGGCCAAGTTGGTTAGTGGTGGACTCGCCGTTTGCAGGTCGGTGCCCTGGTAGACAGCAGGCATGAATCCTGTCCCCCAGTTCCGCGGACCGTTGACCGCTTTGCCCTTGTCTTGCATGACCACGAAGGCTGGCAGGTTTTCATTTTCGGTACCGAGGCCGTAGGTCACCCAACTACCAAGCGAGGGTCGGCCAGCGAACTGTGTGCCCGTGTTCATTTGGCACACTCCACCAGAGTGGTTAATCCCATTGGTCCAACAGGAACGGATGACCGCTAAATCATCTGCACGGGTCGCCATGTGAGGCAACCAATCCGACACCCAAAGTCCGCTTTCCCCATGCTGAGCCCACTGTCGCTTCGAAGCCAGGACGGGCGAATCAAATTCCCCCATCGCGGTGATCACTCTGCCAAAACTTTCTGGCAAGGGATTGCCAGCGAGTTTCTGCAACGCTGGCTTGGGATCAAAGGTGTCCATATGACTGGGACCACCTTCCATGAATAAAAAAATCACCCGTTTGGCACGCGGCTTTTGGTGCGGTTGCTTTACTGACAAGGGTGAAGCGGGGGCGGTTGCAGCCTGAGAACTGGATTGGCCCATCATCCCGGCAAGCGCCACGGCGCCGAAGCCGGCACCAGTATCAACCAACATCTTTCGTCGCGACAATCTCTGTCGACGTGAAAGGGAAGAGCGTTGTGTTGGGTCGGCTTTAGTCGACATAGATAAACTCGTTTGAATTCAGCAACGCGTGAATGAGTGCGACTTTCGCTCGATCTGCTGGCGTTGGGATATCGGGAAGTTTGATGTTGGCCACGGCATGATGACCATTCCCGGAATCATCTTTACCTAACTGCTCACTATCTTCGAACTGCCAATCGACCGCGTAGGCTGGCAAGCCTTGCTCTGAGTCTGCTTGAGCGACGACGGTAAGGTCTCGTGCCATCGGTTCGATACGAATGCTGTCGATCAATCCATCCCATTGATGCGAGCTTTGGCGACCACCAATCGTCAGGTCCGAATTGCCGGTGATGCCCCGCGTGACCGAATGCTTTCCCTTCGCTGTTTGTAATTTCGCGTCCGCTTTTGATAAATCTTTCAAATAGAACGTAATGCCGTTCTCGGTCGTGTCGTCCAAATCGATAGCGACTGCCAAATAGTAAGGCTTGTCAAGCTCGGGCCGCAGGCCGGACGCGATCACTTCATAATGCAATGCGTCTCCCTCGTTTTGGTTGCCAATGAGTTGCAAAATAAAATTGCGAGGCTGATACGCACTCTTGGTCGACGTCACGCCTAGCGACCAGCCGGGGTTGGACTTTTTCCCGTTCCACTGGGCGACGATCGTGCGGACCGAAGCATCCGGATAGAGCGATCGAAGCAAGATAACTGCTTCGATCGTTAGGTCTCCCGACGGTGGTGCCTGTTCCGCTGCTAGCTGAAGCGTGATTGGGTTTTCGGGCGATAGAAGAACAGCGTTGGATTTCGTGCCAGGCATTTCCGCCAAAGTGCGAACCTCTGGTGGTTCTTCCGACGGTGTCTGCTCTTGGTATCGCTGCAAAAAATTCGTCGCTAGATCGACTTCAGCAGCCACAGGAATTCGCGCGAATAGAGTCCTATAGAGATTGGTGATCCATTGACTTGGTTCGCCGTGCTGAGAGGGAATGCGGGCAGCGATGGCTCGTGCTCGGTCATGGGTCCAATCGCTATTCCCCATCAGCAACGCCTGCTTGGAGGTTGTCGTTTGGTGCCGCAGTCCCATGCTTCGAATGCGATCGGGGCCATCAAAGGCGGCCAGTAGTGGATCGGGTGTGTTTCGTTTAACCGGTTTATAGATCGCTCGTTTCAGATTTGGTAACTCACCACTTGTGGCCAAGATCGCATCGTTGATTTCTTCACCCGACAGCCGCCGTGGCTTCATTCGCCAAAGCAATGCATTGTCGGGATCGATTCGAATTAATTGGTCATCAAGCGAACGCAGTGACGTTTGGCGGTAGGTGGCCGAGGTCAGAATCCGCCGATGAAGTTTCTTGAGGCTCCAGCCATCCTCGATGAATTTTAACGCCAGCCAATCAAGGAGTTCAGGATGGCTTGGGGGCGTGCCTAAGTGCCCAAAGTCACTGGCGGTTTCAACCAAGCCACGGCCAAAATGTTGCTGCCAAATACGATTGACGATCACGCGTGCCGTTAGCGGGTTGTCTGGACTGGCGATCCAATTCGCCAATGCCGTCCGCCGTCCGGTGCTTTGCAACGCAGCTGGCGGTGGAATGATGTCAGCCGGCTCAGCCGCGAAAAGAGTAAGAAATCCGGGGGCGATCGGAGTTTGTGATGGATCGTCAGGGATAAACGTCTCTGGCGCGACCGATCCAATGTCACTCGCGACAAATTCCATGGTTGGTAACGGCTCTGGTTTGAGCTTCTCAAACTCGGCAAGTTGCTGCTGCAGCTGTTGTCGCTCTTGCTGTTGTTCCTCGGTAAGCCACTTATCAACCTCATCGCGTGGAAGGTCGTACTGGCGAGCAGCAAGTGAGGCGATCTGTTGCTCATAGGGTGTCCGATCGTCGGGCCACCGCTGAATCATCTGTTTGATCTTGGGGATGAATTTTTCAAAGCCTTCACGAGTCGCGTGTTGCAATAAAACAGGATGTTCAATCTCACGCAGACGACGCCGGATCTCGCGTGTTGCGTCTTCCCAATTTGCTTGCTGCTTTCGATATTCGGTGAGTTCGGAAAGCGTCGCAACGGGATGGGCTTCGGTCGGTTGAAAAGCGGCAAAGAATGCTTTGAGGCGAAAGAAATCTTTTTGCAGCAAGGGGTCAAATTTGTGGTCGTGGCAGCGGGCACACTTCAGTCCCTGCGCTAAAAACACATCACTGGTCGTTTCGGTAATGTCGCTCAGGATTTCGTGCCATTGCGTTTCGACATCACGCTGATTGTGTTCATAAATCCAATGGCGCAGGTACATGGTCGCAACAACTGCGTCGCGATTTCCTGGATCGATCTCGTCGCCGGCCAACTGCTCGATGATGAATCGATCATACGGTTTGTCGTGATTGAATGATTTGATAACGTAATCGCGATACTGGCGAGCTTTGGGGCGGTCAAAGTCAGCTCGGTACCCATCGCTGTCCGCGTACCGAACCAGATCAAGCCAGAATCTCGCTTGGTTTCGGCCATACTCATCACTATCCAATAAGCGGTCGACATAGGCATCAATGTCAAAGCTTTCTGAAAGGGCCGCATCGATGGTGTCTTGATCAGGTGGCAAACCAAGGACTGCAAAGCTTAGCCGGCGAACCAACATGATCGGATCGGCTTCCTCGGCGGGGGTGAGCCCTGCGTCCAACAGTCGCCGCAAAATAAATTGATCTAGTTCAGTGCGAGACCATGAATCGGAATCGATCGGCGGTATCTCCGGATCGACAAGCGGCTGGTAGCACCACCAATCGGCATCGGCGTTACTGGTCGCAGCGGAAGGCTGCAGCACTGTTTTGGCAGGCCAGGGCGCGCCCGCTGCGATCCACTGACTGATTCCCGCGATCTGGCTCGCTTTTACCTGACCATCGGGTGGCATTTCGAGTGACTCGTAACGCAGAGCCTCCAGCAGCAGGCTCTGCTCAGGTTTGCCCGGAACAATCGCCGGGCCCGATTCGCCGCCCCTCAGCAAATCTTCTCGTGTGGTCAAGCTCAGACGTCCCTCCTGCTTCGCCGAACTATGGCAATTCAGGCACTTTGTCACCAGCAAGGGACGAACGTGGATCTCGAACAAATCCCGCTGTTGGCGGGAGAGCTCTTGCGCGGTGCCAATCCAATTTGCGGATAACACGCCTAACAGACAGACCAGAAAGCGAAACACGGTGATCCGACATGGTCGAGGGAGGGAAATATCAACCACTCTATTGTACGGTGGTTGTTGAAGTGGTTCCAGAAGCCGAGAAGCGAAACGGGCAGGAACTTGAACCCCCGTGTTGGAGAACGAAACGCGTGTTGGAGAACGAAACGCGTGTTGGAGAACGAAACGCGTGTTGGAGAACGAAA
>JARGNK010000093.1:9638-15712 GCA_029213145.1 Rubripirellula sp.
CGCGTGTTGGTGAACTATTTGGTCAGCTGCATTCGCTGTGAAAATCGCGGTCCGAAAGGGACAGCGTTCAGGGTAGAGCCGGCACTCACCGCAAACGCAGGTAGCAGCTTGGACGCGGGAAGCAGCTTGGAACCACCATTCGCCGCGGAGCCGGCCGAGTTGGAAGGTTACGATTCCAACTTGCGTTCTTGTTCGGCAGATTGGTCGATCGGGAGGTTCAAAGTTGAGATGACCGAGCCTTGGGTTGCATCGAGTCAGACCGGTGTATCGTGTTGGGGCGGATCAGCTGCCTAATCTTTGCACGCTCCCCGTTGGTCTCGCAAAATACCCGTTATAATTCTGACACAACTACTCTCTGAAAGGCTGCTGATGATCCGTTCGCTGTTGTATCTCGTCCTCGCTGTATCGTGCTGTTCTTTGCTGCCGGCTGATGAACGCTGGGCGAACAAATTAGATTGGGGGCACATCACTGCAAGTGATGATGCGATTTACTTTCATGTCACCTCTGTACCGAATAATCGCGTCCTTCGCATTCCGCGACTTTATAACTCGTATGAGGAATTGTACCTCCAATCTGACTCGACGAAGAAGCCTTTGGCATTCAAACCCGAGGTCGATCACTGGTTGATTACCCTGCCCAAAGGGGTTGGCGATTCAGCGATCGTGGTGATGAAGACGGTGGGTAAGCCGAGACCAATCAAGGACGTCGTAGCGATCACGCCCGCTGGCGATGGCTCAGTGACATTGCCGGCTTGCTTGGCAACCGTTCACGGAGAAAAGTTGCGTTTCGAACCGCAGCCTCACAAAAATACGATCGGGTATTGGGCCGTCGTTGAGGATTGGTGCGAGTGGACCGTCGATGTGCCCTCAAGTGGAAGCTATGAAGTATCGCTATGGCAAGGCTGCGGGACTGGCAAAGGAGGATCAGAAGTCGAAGTTCGCGCGGGCGAAAGTCAACTATCATTCATCGTGGAAGATACCGGTCACTTTCAGAATTTTAAAGAACGCAACCTTGGCAAGATCAATCTCAAAGCGGGCAAGCAATCATTTCAAATTCGCCCTAAGGTAAAGGCCAAAAATGCAGTAATGGATGTCAGGCTGGTCGTACTGCGAAAAAGTGAAAGCTGAGAACGGCTTCAAGAACCGCCACTGAATGCTGTCGCTTTTTGAATGGCCATACTGATTCCCCCGTGTGCCTGATCTTGGTAGGTCGGATGCTCTTTCGGTGACCGGCTGTCGTTCCGATGGAGCGTTAGGTCCCGAGCTGACGGAGGTACGCCAAGCCGCTGGCGAGTTCATTCAAATTGGAATCAGGGCGACCGACGGTGTAGTAGCCTCGGTAGGGGATGTCTTCTAGCCTGCCGATCAACTCAGGGAAATCGGCGGTTCCTTGTCCCAGTGGGACGGATAATCCGCGACCAGCCGCCAGATCGATGACCCCGTCGACGGCGGATACGATCTGGATTCGGTCTCGCAATGCCGCAATCGCGTCGGAGACACTGTGGCGGTTGATGATCAGCTGGCCCGGGTTGAGGGCGACGGCGACAAAGGCATCGTCAGCATTTCCCAAAGCCTTTGCTAGCGTCTCGCCAGGCTCGTTGCCCGTTTCGGCGGCCAAGAACGCTCCGACTTTGGCACCATACCTCCCTAGGTCGTGCAGCACCGAGTGCAGCAAATCCATCCGTGGGTCGTCCTCTTCCGTCTCAATGACGGTCCCGATGGAATTGATGACCACTGGGGCTCCGAGTCGGTAGGCGAGCAGCATGGCGTCCTTGGTAGCCTCCACTCGGCGGTCCAAATCGGCCGGATTATCGTAGCCACGGCGGGTCTGGAACCGGACCGAGGCGACACGCAGATTGCCATCCTCAAGAATTTTCCGCAACTGGCGGAGGCCGGTGTCCGACAATTGAGATGGGTGGATCTCGTTTCGCGCGTCGAGTTCCACGGCGGTCGCACCCCATTGGGCGGCCTGCTGCAGGGCCCGTTTCAAGGGCATCCGCATTGCGTCCAGCCGTACTGCTAACTTCAGTTCCGCCACGTTTCCCCTCGAATTTCCATTTGATGGCTGATCAATTGCACGGCGGCATCTTACGTGCCGCAATTCGGACCGCAAGGACCGTTTCGCGAATCAAGCGTCGCGCATGGTGTGGGATTGCTCTGCTGGTGGTGTTATCGCCGATCACCGGGCGGGCGGCTGAACCGATGGGGGAACCGTCCGCATCGGTCGTCCGCCACATTTGGGATTTCAGCCGAAAAGATGATTGGGATCGTAATGACGGCTGGCCCGATAAGTGGAAACGCGACTATGGACCGGGCTACCCCAAATATGTCACCGCTGAAATCAAGCCGCACAACCCAATGGTTGAATCGGCTTCCCGATCGCTTGACGCCAAGGTCTATAAAGTTTGGAAGCTGATTCGGAGTTCCTATCCCAGTTTACGCCTTCAAGAATTGCCACCCTCGATCGCTGATGTGACGGTTGACCGTTACTTGCATATCGAATTGGACGGCGGGCAATTGAGGATGGAATCGCCGCCGATCCCCGCTAGCAGAGTTTTTAAATATCGCTTTTCGTGCAGCATGATGACACGGGGATTGCGTCACGATTCGGCTTGCGCGGAAATCGTTTGCATCAACGAGAACGGCGAAGAAATTGAGAGTTTTCTGACGCCGGCGATGAGTGGCACGAACGACTGGACCGAGATTACGCTGGACATTGCCAAGCCTCCAATCGAAACAAAGCAGATTCTGATTCGTTTGCACGTCAAGCGTAGTGAAACGGGGGTGGAAGATATTCACGGGGCCATCGGGTTTGACGATCTCGTGGTCGCCCAATACCCGCAGATTCAAATTACTACCGATCAAACGCGGGGAATTTATCGTTTGGGTCGCCCGGTCATTTCGACCGCGAGAGTGCTGGGGTTGAAGTCAGGCAACTCCAATGTGCGGTTTCAATTGACCAATAGCAGCGGGCAAGAGGTTGCCAGCCAGTTGGTCCCGAGCCAGAGCGTGACAACGATGGAGCAACTTGAACGGTCAACGGTTGGGGATGGCAGTGATTTTGAGGCTCGCGCGACTTGGAAAATGCCTATTCTGGATCCCGGGTTTTACCGGGTCTCGGCAGTCTTGGCCGATCAGAAGCTATCTTCCTTGGCGACTGAAACGACATTCGCCGTGATTGATCAGTTGACAGACGAACCTCCCTCCGGAACCTTTGGCTGGACGTTACCAGAGGGCTTGGAAGGAACGGAACCTCGGGAGGCAGCAGCTTGGTTGGCTAGCCTTGGTGTTGCCTGGGTCAAATATCCCTGTTGGCTGCACCCCGACGATTTTGTCGGAATTGATCGGGTGGCGAAGACGCTCACGAAGTTGCAGGATGCTGGAATCGAAACGGTGGGAATGCTGGATCAGCCGCCGGAAGACCAAATTCCGTTGTATGGGGTTCGTGGCCGGCGAGATTTAGTCGCCGCACAATTGTTCAATGATGTGAAAACCTGGCAACCGTTGCTCGAGCCTGTCCTGTCCAGACTGACTTTGAGCGTTGGCATGTGGCAGTTGGGATGCGAACGCGATGTTAGTTTTCTAGGGCGACCGCGACTGCGTGAATTGATAGAGGAAATCGCAGCCGGGTTGCAGGGTTTTGGTCAAACGACCGAGGTAGCGATTTCGTGGCCCTGGCTGGAACCGCAGCTACCTGCAAATGAAACATCTTGGCAAGCCGCCTGTCGTAGCAGCCAACCAATGTTGGCGGCGAGCGAATTGGAAGCGGCTTTAACCCGACAAGACGCCCAACGACAAGAAAACCAACCTCAAACCTGGGTGCTGCTCGATCCGATCGAGAAATCTGCCTACTCACAGGCGACCCGCATCAACGACTTGGTGATGCGAATGGCAACCGTTCGCAGCCATCAGGTCCAAGCTTCCTTTGTCAGTAATCCTTACGACCAACAGCATGGATTGCTCCGGCCCGACGGCAGGCCGTCCGAGCTGCTACTGCCATGGCGAACAACCTCGCGATTGATCGGAAATCTCAATCGGGTTGGTTCGCTGCAGCTAAGAAGCGGCGCAAAAAACATCGTTTTTGCCGGTGCGGATCGGGCAGTGCTGATGGTCTGGTCCGCCCTGCCTGCCGAGGAACTGATTTATTTGGGGGAGAACGTCTCCCAGGTCGACGTGTGGGGCAAAGCAACTCACCTGCCATTGGAAAAGGTTGGCAATCAAACAGCCCAACGACTTGAGATTGGCCCAACCCCAATCTTTATCATCGGTGCTGACCCTGGGTTGTTGGCGTTTCGAATGTCAGTGGTTGTTTCCCCCAAACAGCTCGATAGTCTCCTCGGACGCAAGCAAGAACTGACCGTTGAATTCACCAATCCAACGAGCGAAAGCTTGATCGGTAAGTTACGTGTGCTCAAGCCGAGTACATGGCAATTTGATGATCCGACTCGGGAGTGGGAAGTCCTGGCTAGAAAGTCGATGAGGGCCGAGTTTGACATGGTGCTCAGTAACTCTGCCAAAGTTGGGGAATACGAAATCCCCGTTCAGTTCACGTTGGAAACCATCCCACCGAAAGTACTGACAGCTCATCGCAGGGTGCAGGTTGGACCAACAGGATTGGAAATCAACGTCACGACTAGATTATTGCCAAGCAATCAACTGCAAGTCGAAGTCGAATTGATCAACCGATCGGGTTATGAGCAATCCTATGACTGCATGATGTTCGCGACGCCCGATCGGCAATACCAGCGACAATTCATCACGGTGCAGCAGGGTGAAACCATTAATCGATCAGTCATTTGGAGAAATGGTGACGAATTGGTGGGCAAGTCGATGCTTTTGCGGGCTGACGAGCAAGACGGTCCACGCATTTTGAATTTTCCGTTTACCGTTACTCGCTAAAAACCAACAATGACGGGGCGGCGGTCAGACAGCTCTTGATCTGGGAGAGGAAAATGCTCCGCTGCAAATTGGCCACGGGGGACGGCTGAGATGCGAGCCTGGTTTCTTTGACCGCGGGCCGCTGCGGCTTATCGGTTAGTTTTCACCAATTGACATGTGACAGAAGCGGTCCCTGCAGCTGATTCGATCGAGCTCGCGGCATCCGACAGGCGGCATCCGATCCAATTGCGGACGGATCATTGGTCTACCGCCAACGCGATTTGATCGGTCGCTATCATGTCAGCATGAAAGTGCTGCTAACCAATGACGATGGGGTCGACGCGCCTGGCTTAGAAGCCTTGTACCAAACGGTAAGGGAGGTTGTCGGACCGAAAGCGACAATCACCGTTGTGGCCCCTCACCAATGTCGGAGTGAATGCGGACACGGTGTGACTTCGGGACGTCCCCTGACTGTATCCCAACGGGCCAACGGATGGTATCTGATCGACGGCACACCGGTCGACTGCGTCCGAGTCGCATTTGCTGAGTTGGCAGCCGCGCCGGATGTCGTCTTCTCCGGTGTGAACGCGGGGGCCAACCTCGGTGTCGACCTGTTAGTGAGCGGCACGTTCGCGGCGGCTAGAGAGGCCGCGCTGCACGGTGTCGCCGCTATGGCGATTTCCCACTATCGGCACCCCAGCGTACCGAGAACTTGGGAGCATGTGCCGCGGTGGGCGGCGGCGACGGTGAGTGAGTTCATCGATCGAGCCACGCAAGCCGAGCGATCGGCGAAAGGCAGTTTGCTGTGGAACGTCAACTTGCCCGCTGTCGATCCTGATCTTCCCCCACCCGCCACCTGTCGCTGCCCAGTCGACCAACTCCCCTTGCAACGAACGGCCACCACAACCGGACCGGTGATTGAAATGGCGACCGACTTTCACGGTCGACCACGGGCGCCGGGAAGCGACGTCGAGCGATGTTTTGGTGGGCAACTCACCATCAGCGAAGTGAATCCCTACGTGTGAACGAACTGCCGGCGAAAACGAACGACGAGTAGAAAACGACAATCCGCGCAGTAAGGGTGTTCGTCGCGAGCGCGGACCAGTTTGATTCGGAATCAGGCGTGTTTCAACGGAAGGCAGCCAGTGTCACGGGAGGCCAGTGTCACCGCAGATCTCGCGGAAAATGGCGGCCAT
>JARGNK010000093.1:15812-27237 GCA_029213145.1 Rubripirellula sp.
GCCAGTGTCACGGGAGGCCAGTGTCACCGCAGATCTCGCGGAAAATGGCGGCCATGCTTTGTTCGGCAACGCTGAAGGTGTCCCCCCGACCGCTGTTTAGTCCCACATCCACTCCATGTTTGGGGGCGATCGTTCATCGATTCGAACCAGAAAAATAGGTTCTTTTCGACGGTGGACCAAACGTGTCAGGACGTTCGGCGATAGTCGTATCAGCAGCGAAGAGAGCCGCCGAATCTTAAAACGAGACAGCGGTGTCAATTTGCACATAAATCAGACGGTTTGGACCAATCGGTAATCCGAACAACTGGTTGTCGATCGGAGAAGTTTTCTTTGTTTTTTGCGAGTTTCACTCAAGAAGCAGAGGGCTTTTGCGTTTCGAACACCGATTGGAACGTCTTTGGTACATCATTTGTACCGTTGGGAAACACCGTCAATGTCACAACCTCGAATTTCAGGGAAGTTCAAAATGTTGGTACTAAGCAGGAAAGAAGGCGAGAAGTTGGTCATCGGCGATAACATCGTTGTGACGGTGAATCGCATCAGTGGGAATCGTGTCTCCATCGGTGTCGAAGCCCCCAGAGATGTCCGGATCGTCCGTGGTGAATTAGATCGACATGAAGTCACCGTCGGCCCGAACGCGCCGATGTCGATGTCAATCGATGAGGCAAACGTCACGATTGCTAGCAAACCCGAGTGTTAGACGAGCATCGGCCGATTGCACTGGCATCTGCTCGCAGGCCAGCATCTTGTGGGGCAGTTTCGGTCAACGTTGAATCAGTCGTTCTAACTCGTTCGGCGACGCGATTTTGATTAGCAACCTCCAAGGCTGTCGTGGTACCAAGCGTTTACACCTTGGGCGGCTGCAGCGTCGCGGCGGCAAGTCGTTTGCATCGTCTGTTTCGGTGCAGAACTTACTGCGGTGGACAAGGCGTGGGAGGAATACCTCCGATCAGCTTCAGCGAGCGAGTGTATTGCGCTGCAACTTCAATGCGCTTATCCGATCCACTGTGACTCGGTGAATCGCAGGCTGCCTTATGAAGGACAAAGCAGCTGTTCCAGCTTCTCACGATTCGGAGTTGTCACCACTCCCTTTTCGGTGATGATCGCGTCGACAAGTTCGGCGGGAGTCACATCGAACGCTGGATTAATGACCTGCACCCCCGCTGGGACAGTTTCCAGGCCTTCTGCCCCGGCAACCTCTTCCCGAGCACGCTGCTCAATTGGAATTCGGCTACCGAGCTGTAATGAAAAATCAAATGTGCTCGAGGGCGCCGCAACGTAGAAGGGTATTTGGTGATGGCGAGCAAGGACGGCTAACGGATAGGTGCCGATTTTGTTCGCGACATCGCCATTGGCCGCGATTCGATCGGCCCCAACAATGACCGCATCGACCGTACCGGTTTGCATCAGTGATCCCGCCATTGAATCGGTCATGACGGTCACGGGAACGCCTGCCTGGGTAAGTTCCCAAGCGGTCAGTCTTGCTCCCTGCAATAACGGTCGTGTTTCATCGGCAAAGACTTCGATGGGATGCCCCGAGGCATGCAAGTGATAAATCGGTGCGAGCGCAGTACCCCAGACCGAGGTGGCCAACCCACCGGCATTGCAGTGCGTAACGACTCGATGGCAATGCGCAAGCAACTCCGCACCGTGCTCGCCGATCCGCTGGCACATCTGCCGATCTTCTTGGTGGATCTGTTGAGCCTCCGCAAGCAACGCCAAACGCAGGTTGTCCGTGGCCCCGTGTTTTTCGGCAACACGTTTCATCCTATCGAGCGCCCAGAAAAGATTGACTGCGGTCGGCCTACTGGTTGCCAGCTCGCTGACCGCTTCGAGCACCGAGCGGTAGTTGTGTTCAGGAGAGCCGCCGGGCGTGGCGGCAAGGCAAACGCCATACGCGGCCGCGATACCAATCGCAGGAGCGCCGCGGACAACCAGTCTTCGGATGGCATCGTGGACTTGCGGTACGGTTGAACAACGAAGCGTGACAAGTTGTCCGGGCAACTTTGTCTGGTCAATCAACACCAGTTGATCCTGTTCGAACGCAAGCGTTGCAGGAGTGGTTGTATTACTCATTCCCGAACCATAATTGGCCAGCGACCTACCGTAAATATGGCGTCTAGATTAGGCCCCAACCCTTAGCAAGCCGATTCGTTTGTTTTTGACACGTTCACGTGGTCGCCATACGCGATCGCTCGACCCTAAAACGGTCAGTTTTCGATGCGGCATAAACGGTTCGCGTGATGCCAGAAAATCGAAGCTGGCCGGTCAAACCACCATGAATCGTTTGCTTGAAAACCGCAGGAAACTTCTGGTCACGAATTTGTTTTGCCGACCAGCATCAATAATCCACGACTGCTAAAATCAAGCCGCACCAATTTGATTGTGGTTCACCTAGGAAGTACCAAAATGAAAAAATGCTACCGTTGGATCTCTTGCTTGTTGCTCTGGTTCGTCACCACGAGCCTGCCAAATCTAGGCTTGGCGGCGGAAGGGAAGCCGGGCCAACAAGTTGAATTAAAGTTCGAAACCAGTGATTCGGCGACGGTCAATTACCTGCTGTATCTGCCCGAAAATTATGATCAGCAAGATAGTTTGCCATTGGTCTTGTTCCTGCATGGGCGTGGTGAGAGTTTTGGGCCACTCAGCCTGGTCGCCAAATGGGGACCACCGCGATTCGCAGCACGCGGCGATGAGCTGCCCTATATTTTGGTGTCACCGCAGTGTCCGGGCGATGACAATTGGTCATCAGAAATTCAACAAAAGCGACTCGACGAATTGTTTGATCAGATCGTCAGTGACTACAAGGTAGATACGAGCCGTACCTACCTGACCGGTTTGAGCATGGGGGGCTACGGGTCCTGGACGATGGCGGCGAATCATCCCGATCGGTTCGCTGCAGTCGTGCCCGTTTGTGGTGGCGGGAACCCTGATGACGCGGAGCAATTAAAAGACATTCCGATTTGGGTCTTTCATGGCGACCAAGATCGCGCGGTACCGTTCAGTCGGTCAGTGGAAATGGTCGACGCGATCAAGAAAGCGGGCGGAAAGTCGATCCGCTTTACCACGCTGGAAGATTTTGGCCACAACTGCTGGTCTGCCACCTACGCCTCGCCCGGTCTCTTCACTTGGATGCTGGAAAAAAAGCTGCCAAAAAAATAGCGTGGGAATTTGCTGAGCGTTGTGATCTGCTAAATCGTCTCCGTCAATCCGTATTTTCCACCTTCCAATGCACACACTCGGAGCTAACCGGATGAAATCGTTTTCCCTGATCAGATTCCTTTTGTTCTGTCCGTCATGGATGTATCTGCTTTCGGTTGCCTCCGCTGAATTGCCCCCGGACGATGGCAATTTGCGGATTATCGTCTTCGGTGCACATCCTGATGATGCGGAGTACAAGGCAGGCGGTGTCGCAGCGTTGTGGGCGGAGCGAGGACATCACGTCAAACTGGTTTCAGTCACCAATGGTGACATTGGGCACTGGGCCATGGCGGGCGGACCGTTGGCGAGACGTCGATCGGCTGAGTCGGCCGAAGTTGCCAAGCAACTGGGGGTTACGTCGGAAGTACTCGACATCCACGACGGTGAATTGATGCCAACTTTAGAGAACCGTCGAAAGGTGACCCAGTTGATCCGCGAGTGGAACGCGGACATCGTGATCTCACATCGGCCTTGGGATTATCATCCGGATCATCGGTATGTTGGCGTACTGGTCCAAGATGCCGCCTACATGGTCGCGGTGCCACATTTCATGCCGCTCGTTTCGCCGCTAACAAAGAATCCCGTCTTTCTTTACTCCAGTGACCGCTTTCGGAAACCCTATCCCTTCGAAGCCGATATCGTGGTCGATGTTGATTCCGTTTTTGATAAAAAAGTGGGTGCTTTGACAGCGCTGGTCTCTCAAACTTTTGAAGGTGGTGCGTTGGGTAGCCAAGAAAAAATGGATGCCGCGCCGCCTGCGTCACAACCTGAATTGCGAGCCAAGTGGTTGCGCGAACGATGGGTGAATCGTCAATCGGGCGAAGCGAAACGATTTCGAGCGGGGCTGATCCGCTGGTACGGCGAAGAAGCTGCCAGCCAAGTCAAATACGCCGAAGCATTTGAGATTTGCGAATACGGAAGGCAGCCCTCGGACGCAGATATCCGCAAGCTGTTTCCGTTCTTGCCACCGAAACAATAGAAACGGATGGGGACGCCGGCCCAGTCCCCGGCGATACGAACACGATACCGCCGGAGGCGAATCTGCTCCGGCGATGCATCTGTGTCCTTCGTTCCCTTGATGGCAATGGTGAACGTGGCACCGACGGTACTTGAGAATGACCAGGAGCTTGTGATTCGTTGCGATGACCCTCTTTTATTACGACCCAGTGTTTTTAGAGCACAAAACCGGCAATCATCCTGAGCACGCGGGGCGATTGCGAGAAGTGATTAAACAGCTAGAACAACATTCAATGCTGGCCGCGATGAAGCAGCCGTCCTGGGAAGCGGCGACGCAGGAGCAATTGCTCCAGGTCCATTCGGACGATGCCATCTCGTTTATTCGTCAGTGGGTTGAAAAAGGGGGCGGTCAGATCGAACAGGACACCGTCGTCAGCCCACAGTCATGGCTGGCAGCCACACGAGCAGCGGGAGCAGCTTGCGATGCGGTGCGTCGGGTCATTGCGGGTGAAGATCGCAACGCGTTTTGCCTCGTGCGGCCACCAGGGCATCATGCGATGCACAGTCACCCAATGGGGTTTTGTCTTGTCAACCATGTGGCAGTTGCCGCGCGAGCCGCAATTGAGCAATGGGATTTGAATCGAGTGCTAATCATCGACTGGGACGTCCATCACGGGAATGGAACCCAGGCAACATTCTGGGACGACCCAAATGTGGCGTTTTTTTCGATGCATCGCTTTCCCTTTTACCCTGGTTCTGGTGCAGAAGACGAGACAGGGCAAGGGGCTGGTCAAGGATTGACGGTAAATGTGCCGATCGAATTCGGGACGAGCCGTCAAGAACAGCTCGATCGGTTCCGCCAAAAAACGGAGGCGTTGGCAGATCATTTTCGACCTGAATTGATCCTAATCAGCGCTGGATTCGACAGTCACAAAGATGATCCTGTCGGTTCCTTGGGGTTGGAGAGCGAGGATTTCGCGACGTTGACGGACACGGTGATGGATTTGGCCACAACGCACTGCGATGGCCGAATTGTCAGCCTGTTGGAGGGAGGGTATAACCCGACCGCATTGGCAGAGAGCATACAGCATCATTTGCAGCGGTTAACGAAACCAAACGGTTGAAAAATTTGACCGTGTTTCGAGTCCCTGCAAATCGGCGACTGAGTCGTTGGGCGATCCTGCTCCCCACGCCACGCTTCATCATCCCGGGCAAATTCCGGAAGAGTGATGGCGTCGAATCGTTCAATGTCAGGTCTGCGATGAGCGGTGCGACGCAGAGATCTTTGCATTGGCGATCGAGCGGAAGCCAGCGTTTACGCGTTGGCATTTAACCCGTTGCAATGGTGGAACACAAAATGTGCTGGGACGCCAATCTGCAGCAACTCTCCTCCAGCATCAGTCGCACAAGGTCGATTGCGCTAGGCTTCCGCAAATCTGTGCTGCTGGAGAAGGCCTAATGGATTCAATGAATGGAAAACAGGTCTCTTTCGTAACGAGCATACCTCAAGCGTTTAGTCGCGTTAAGAGGAACTGGAGCACTGTCATTGCAACATTCCGAACCCTTCACCGTATTTGCCTCAGCCAACATCCGCCAGGCGCTTCACGCGAGCAGGGTCATCGCTGCTCTTGGCTTCTTTTTGGAAGTCGATTCGCTGAACTTCGATGTCCTGGAATCCGGCATTGGTTTCGAAGTCGTTGAACAAATCGATCACATCTTGATCGATATGCACTGAATCAGAACCGTCAATGACCAGCTTTGAGCCTGGTTGGATTTTCAACAGGGCCGACTGAATATCACCTTTATTCAGGAAGAAGACACTCTCGGCGAGCGTCATGCGGTGAACGGTTTTACCGCCATCGTCCATCGTCGTCATCCAGAAGCTCTTCACATAGTTGCTTCTCAGAATGAAGAAGATCGAGGCGACCAAGCCGATGCCAATTCCCCGCAGCAGATCGGTGAACAGGATGGCCGAAATTGTGATCATGAACGGTAGGAACTGGTTCCATCCAAGCTTATACATCGCAATGAACTTGGATGGATGAGCGAGCTTGTAGCCCACGATGAACAGAATGGCCGCGAGACTGGCCAGTGGAATGAGGTTCAGTACAGAGGGGATGGTTACCACGCAGACAATCAAAAACAAACCGTGGACGAATGCTGCGAGTCGTGACTGTGCACCGGATTGAATGTTCGTCGAACTTCGCACGATCACCTGAGTGACTGGCAAGCCGCCAATCAGTCCCGATACAAAGTTACCTATCCCCTGAGCGCGTAATTCGCGGTTCAAATCGGTCTGGCGTCGCTGTGGATCAAGTTTGTCAGTTGCCTCGGCACACAGAAGCGACTCAAGACTGGCGACGATGGCGAGTGTCAACGCCGTGATGAAGATAGCAACCATCGCTTGAAAATTTGTAATGCTGGCAGTCTTCGAGCCATCGGCTGATACCGACTCATCTGCGGCATTGATTTCGGATGGTTTGAAATGGGGGAATGTTAGGGAAACGGCTTTTTCGTATTGATAGAGAAAGCTATCTTCGCCAGTGAAATCGCCGTTGGGCGTGTAAGTAAAGGTTCCATCTTTATTCAATGCAACCTCCCCATTTGCTGGGCCTTCCACGATCGATGCATTGGGGCTCTCAACTTGGTCGACGTTGACGGCAAAAACGTCACCGCTCAAGGGTGTGGCTTTCGCGGTCTGCAAGGAAGCTGCACCGGCCTTCGAGTCTGAACTCGGCTCATCGTCAGTCACGACGACTTCAATGCGTGCGGTAGGTGTGCCATCGGGTAACGAAACAAGATGATCCGTGCTCAATCGCATCGAATCGACCGACGAGAAACCCAGCCCCAGCAAAATGCCGGCGAGCACAGCGACCAAAGGCCCCTGGATGATTTTAGAAAAAGAGAATCGCTTGATCAGCCTGGTTTCCCAAAGAATCAAAATCCCGAGACAGACGATGCTAATAATAATGGCGGCGGGCGTACTTGCCTGAATTGCGTGCGTCAGTTCGGAAAATGTGTTGTATCCGTCGGACTGCATGAAGGCCAAGTCACCCTCGTAATCTTTGTCATAACCAAAGGCGTGAGGAATCTGCTTCAAGATGATGATCAATCCAATCGCGACCAGCATTCCTTTGATCACTGCAGTTGGAAAATAGTACCCAATGGTGCCAGCTTTGAAGCAGCCGAGCAGGAATTGAATGACACCCCCCAAAAGGACAGCAAGCAGAAAGTTCTGGAAGCCCAGATATTGGATCGCGGGCAACACGATCGCGACCAAGCCAGCGGCCGGACCACTGACGCCAAGTGACGAATTACTGAATAGGGTTACAACCAAGCCCCCAACAATTCCCGCGATGACGCCTGAGAGTGCCGGAGCCCCAGATGCCAGAGCGATGCCCAGGCATAATGGGATGGCGACCAGAAAGACGATCAAACCCGACGGGATATCAGTTTTCCAATGCTTAAGATCTTTTCGCATGGTTCGATTCGTAAAAAGGACGGAGCCAAATTAGGACAAGCAGGTGTAATTCACCCAACTTCTAGTTATAGTTCGTTAGCAACCCTAATCTGGGCTCAAGGCACACCTAGGCGTTGGGGTTGAGGTTCCGCGTGGATCCGAGCCGAAACGCTCAAGAATTCGTTTGTCCCAGTGCCTCGGAGAGGCATTAGAACGCACGGCTCAGGAACCATTTCGGACCGTTTTTTGGTTGCTTGATTGCAATCTATGCGAGGCACGAAAATGCCGGTCGTGGCAATTCAGAATGAATCAAAATCGGGGCAATCGCAATAGCAATTCACCGCAATTGCATGGGACTCTGGGAATTCGCGGTTTTGCCGTAAAACGCGTGCTGAGAGCTTTCACCGCTATCCGAAGTCTGCCTTCATTTGTCGGAGAAAACCTCATCTTCTTTGAGAGAAAGCTCTGGCACAGATGCAGCGACCCGGCCTCCAAAATGAGCGAGGCGAGGAAATGAGCGAGGCGAGGAGCAGTACACGGAGTTTGATGAGATGGAACATGAATCGTCACGGAACCGCTCCACGATTCGGAATCATATGGCTCATCGCTGTCGCAATCGTTGCTGAACAAGCACTGCCGTAGCAGGTCCCGCGATCACTTGAATCTCCCGGTGCGCGAAACAAGCAGCGATCGCAGGACGAGTTGGCAAGGGAGAGCAGCTTGAGTTCCCAATTACCGGCCCAGGGAGTAAGCCACGATCTCGGCAACTCGCAGCATCCAACATCATGACATCCTTGGTTGTTTTTCAGTCAGGCATGGTGGTCGCAGGGCAGGCTCGAATGCCAAGGTAGCCCAGCCTTTCAGAACCTGCGAGACTATTGCTATGAACGCACGGCCCTGCCGCGCTCTCTCGGCCCAGTTTGCAATCGGTCAAAGGTGCAATCGGCAAGCAGTGCACTCGGCAAGCAGTGCACTCGGCAAGCAGTGCACTCGGCAAGCAGTCGGCATGCGGCAAGGAGGGGCCTTGGGCAAACAGGCCACTCTTGGCGACGGGAAAGCTTTGCATACCAAGACGGCATACCAGCTAATCTTCGTCAGGCAGGTTCTTCTATGCGTTTGCTTGACCTGAATCGCATTGGGTGAACGCTGTCCTTGCTTGGGTTTCTGCTTCCTGCCCCAGACGCATCCTCTCTCATCCCTGTTAGCGTTGGTTGCTTCCCGAGCCGATGCGTTCTGCTTTGAGACATCATCCAGCCGATTTGGGGTGACGCAATCCAAGGGGAATTGAGACTAGGTCGACAGTCGGTGGGATCGCAAGCAATGACTTCAAGGACGATAGGTGGCTGCTGTTTGTACGCTGGGTATCGACTAAACTTTAGGCGACTCAAAACCAGATTCCCCCATCAAAATAAGTCCATGTCGATTCTTACTCGGTTGTTGTTGGCGCTTTTTTCAGTTGCGTTGGCGAGTGCCAATCTTCCCGCGAAGCAGCCCAACATTTTGTTTGTTTTCTCCGATGACCACGCGCCGCAAGCAATCAGCGCTTACGGCTCAAAAATTAACAAAACACCAAACCTGGATCGCATCGCGAAGGACGGAGCGACCTTTCGCAATTCGTTTTGTGCGAATTCCATTTGTGGTCCTTCGCGAGCGTGCATTCTGACCGGGAAGCATAGCCACAAGAACGGTTTTTTGCGAAACGGCAACCGGTTTGACGGTACTCAAACGACATTTCCGAAATTGATGCAGGACGTGGGGTATCAAACGGCGGTGATCGGCAAGTGGCATTTGTCGAGCGATCCAACAGGGTTCGACCATTGGGAAGTTTTGCCTGGCCAGGGTTCGTACTACAACCCGGACCTCATCCAGATGGACGGATCGCGAAAACGCTACGAAGGTTATTGCACCGACATTATTACTGACAACTCGTTAGCGTGGTTGAAAGCAAGGGATCCAAACAAGCCTTTCATGCTGATGTGTCAGCACAAGGCTCCTCATCGGAACTGGTCACCACCACCGAGGCATTATGGCCTTTTTGAAGGCGTGGAGATTCCCGAGCCAGAAACTCTGTTCGACGATTACTCAGGAAGAAGTGACCTGTTGAAAGAAAACGAAATGTCGATCCGTGACCATTTTTACTGGGGTCACGATATGAAATTCCACGGCGAAAATTTGTTTCCGGAGCATTTTCGGTCTGGAATCCGCAACGGTGAGTATGCGCGGATGACCGATTCCCAAAAACAAGCTTGGGACGACTACTATGCGCCTCAAAACGAATCCTTCATCCGTCGGATGAAGGCTGGTGAATTGAGTGACGATGATGTCACCCGTTGGAAATACCAACGCTACATCAAAACTTACCTTGGCTG
This sequence comes from Rubripirellula sp., assembly GCA_029213145.1. GTDB lineage: Bacteria > Planctomycetota > Planctomycetia > Pirellulales > Pirellulaceae > Rubripirellula. The sequence continues at coordinate 25,800 of JARGNK010000093.1, forward strand.
CATTCAAGCAGTTGATGATGGTGTGGGCCGGATGTTGGATTATTTGGATGAATCAGGTTTAGCGGAAAACACGGTTGTGATTTACAGCTCTGATCAGGGTTTTTATCTCGGAGAGCATGGATGGTATGACAAGCGATGGATGTTTGAAGAGTCTCTGAAAATGCCGTTTTTGATCCGATGGCCAGGTGTCATTGAACCAGAAACAGAATCAGCGGCTTTGGTCCAGAATATTGATTATGGCCCGACGTTCCTCGATCTCGCCGGTGCTGATATCCCCGCCGAAATGCAAGGTCGAAGCATGGTCCCAATGCTACGCAATCAAGGTAAACCTTCTGCTACTTGGCGGGATGCCATTTATTACGCGTACTATGAAAACGCGGCAGTTCATGCGGTTCCCGTTCACGATGGTGTTCGTACCGAAAGGTACAAGCTGATGTTTTTTCCGCGATCGCGCGAATGGAATCTGTTCGATTTAGAAGAAGATCCGATGGAACTGCAAAGTGTTCACGATCGGGCAAGCTACGCCCCGATTTTGGCGGGCATGCAAAAGCGGTATCGTGATCTCAGGCAGTTCTACGAAGTCAACAGTGCTGTGATCCCCGAAACCCGCGGTGATCTCGACCGTTGGCGAACCCGCGATGCAACGATTACGAAAAACGCAAAGAAGGGTGGGGCTGATTTGGCGTTTATCGGTGATTCAATTACACAAGGTTGGGAGGGACGCGGAAAGTCGGTCTGGGATAAGTACTACGGATCTCGAAACGCAATCAACCTAGGGATTGGTGGTGATCGAACGGAGCACGTGATTTGGCGTTTAACCCACGGGAATCTCGGCAAGATTCAACCGAAGGTAGCCGTCGTCATGATCGGAACCAATAACACTGGGCATTTTGATCAGGATCCGAAAGAAGTTGCAGACGGGGTAGAACGCATCCTCGAAATCCTGCAGCAACGACTCCCTGATACCAAGATCGTTCTGCATGGGATTTTCCCACGCGGCCCCGACTCGCTCGACTTAAAACGCCTTAACAATGTCGCAATCAATCAACACATTCGTCGATTCGCCGATGGTGATCGTGTGCATTACCTCGAGGTTGGTGATCAATTTCTCGAACCTGATGGCACGATCAGTAAAGCGATCATGCCTGACCTGTTGCACCTCAGCACCGAGGGTTATGAGCGATGGGCCAAAGCGCTCGAGCCGAAATTAAAGGAACTCGGTTTGTAGGGTGGTCGCGTGGGAGTGGCCGGAAGGCACGCGTGTTGCCGAAACAGCGGTGACACACCAGGCGTGTGCGGCTTGCGGTGGTGCAAACACAATCACGGAATCAGGGTCAATAAGTCGTTGTCGGACTGACGCGACTTCCAGAATCCCAGCTCGCTCAGAATCCCAGCTCGCTCAGAATCCCAGCTCGCTCAGAATCCCAGCTCGCTCAGA
>JARGNK010000093.1:27337-31027 GCA_029213145.1 Rubripirellula sp.
ATCTCAGCTCGCTCAGAATCTCAGCTCGATTCCACCGACCGCTCCATGGAGCAATGCGGTGCCACCGTCGTCGTAACCAGATCCGTTGAAGAAATCGGATTGCGGCAACTGATCACTGGCGACAGCAATTTGGTCGAACCACAACACCGTGTAGCCGCCGGTCACGGACAAACAACGCGTTAACGGTAGTTCGGCCAGCAGGCTTGCTTCGGCCATCCATGACAAATTGGTGTTCGATTCTCGAATCGGTAAGGCAATCGCGCCTGTATCCAAAGCAGCATTATGGCGAACCGCATTGGCATAGACGCCACCCTTGGCAGCGGCGGATACGATGATACCACCCCAGCAGACGCGGGGTCCGCCCAGCCAGCCAATTTGCAATCCGTAGAGGTTATTGCGCGTCAACGCACTGTAATCATAATTTGTCGGTGTACTCGTGATCGTGACCCCTAAATCATCATCCAAATTGATGTAGCGGAATCCAATCATGCCGGTTGAATATCGCGCGATCCAATGGTGATAGTTGAATTCCCAGCTGGACATCTCGGATCGATATCGCCCATGGAGTTGCGTCACATTGGGAGCAAAGATCGGAGGCGAGGCGTTGATTTGCAATGACGTTGCCGTCATTGGGACCTGCTTGGATGCGTCTAGATTGGTTGTCGACAGCACACGAAACTCGATGCCATCGTTATCCCACCATCGACTGATCAGATCGAATTCAAAACCGGTTGTCCAATCAAAATTGAAGTCACTTGCGTTGAGCTGCTCTGAGGCGGCCGAAACATTTTGCATCATGCTGTAGGAGTCTTCGGTAACTCGGTCCAAGTGAATTACCCCCGCGTGAAACATCCACAGTGGTTGCAGGCCAGCACTGACGTCAAATTGCCGATCGATGATCACGTTTCGATACGCGTCTACAATCCCGACCCGGTTCGTCGGGTAAAGCGTTTCCGGGTAGCTGTTTACCGGGTAGCTGTTTTCCGGGTATGCGGGCACCGGTGAGCCTTCCTCAGGATTTGCATCTGGTGGAAAATCCCCCGGGGAATCGGGTGCCGGCAGATCCATTGGATAGACATCCACAAGCTCGATCTTGTCACTTGGCTGAATTACGGACTGCTCAGATGAATCGTCTCGAGGATTTTCAGCCACTTCGTCCCCCGGTGAATCCGCGTGAACGGGCAGGTACGACACGAGCGCGAGCAGCGTCACAGACGGCCACTTAGCGAGTTTCGTGAAGTATTTGACGATGGCTGACAGAATTTTGACTCGGAAAACGTATTCAACAGCCTGAAGTTTGCCACGAGGCGAGCTTCAGTACATTAAGAACAACCCAACTGAGCCATACCAATTCTCGTCGACCTCCCCAAGATGGATCACCGTCATCTGGGAAAAAAAGTTCTTCGCGTCCTGTTCATCGACTACCATGAAACTCAGGATCCACGCCTTATCATCTGACGACGGCACGCCTTATCACCTGACGACGGACTGAGCGCTAGCCATGTTTTCTTCGTTGCTTTCCGGCTCCGCCTCCGCCCGACCCCGGGGCAATACAAGGCGTCGCCCTCGACGTCCTGAGACGCTCGAAGCTCGCCGATTGTTAGCAACCTTGATTGTGGACCGCTTTGATGACGCAGTTGACGTGAACCCGGGGGACGGCATCTGTGAAATCAGTGGCGGTGGGTGCACACTTCGAGCAGCGATCCAGGAATCGAACGCGTCGCCAAACGTGGGCGGACCGGACCTCATTGAAATACCGCCGGGCAACTTTGAGCTGACGTTAGTTGGGACCGATGAGGGGCAAGCTGCGATGGGCGATCTGGATATCACGCAAGATGTGATTCTGCAAGGTTCTGGCGCCGAAGCCACCATTATCGATGCTAAAGCGATCGATCGTGTGATGGATATTTCTCGCGGCACTGTCGAAATTCGTAATCTGACGATTCGCGGCGGCGAACTCATTGATGACGAAGTTTCGGTCGAAGCAAGCGGCGGCGGGATTCGCAACGAAGGGGACCTCACACTCACCAATACCATCGTGACCGGAAACGTTGCGACGGTGGGGGCCGGCGTGGCCAACTACCTCGGCACGCTCAGGATTGTCCAAAGCACCATTTCAGGAAATGGCGGCGCCGGTACCGTTCGCGGTGGTGGGATCTCAAATGAAGCAAACTACGATCCTGCATCTCTGGAAGTAACCGATTCCACGATCATCGGGAATCGAGCTGACGTGGGAGGGGGCGTTCACAACTACAGCTATGATGGCACCGCCAACACCACACTAATTCGGAGCACGTTGTCAGGGAACACAGCGAACAGTGGAGGCGGGATCGCCAATCACGCTGTCTATGGGTACGAACCGTTTGTGCAAGCGACGCTCATCCTTCGCAATAGTACGGTCTCCGGAAATGTGGCCTCGCAATCCGGTGGCGGTTTGCTCAACCAGGCAGATCCTGATAGTGAAGCTGAGGTAGTGATCGACAACAGCACAATCACAAACAATGCGGCAGGTGCTGGGGGAGGTTTATTTCAAATTGATTCCGCCGGCGCAACGATGACGATCACCAGTTCGATCGTGGCCGGGAATCAGGCAACGAATGCCCGGGATTTGTCGAGCGGAGCAGCGCAGGCATCCTTTACCTTGCTGCAAGATTCGGAAGGTCATCAGATCAGCGATGGCGAGCTCGGAAATGTTGTGGGGGCGAACCCACTGCTGGGTCCACTTCAAGATAACGGAGGTTTGACCAAGACCCATCTCCCTGAGTCATTCAGTCCCGTTGTCGATAAGGGAATCAATGCCGCATCACTCGACTTTGACCAACGTGGTAGCGCGTTTCGCCGCACGGTCGATTTACCGCTCAGTGGGAATGCCGCTGATGGCACCGATATGGGGGCGGTAGAAATCGGACAGGCCGGAGCGGTGAATGATTATGGTGACGCCCCTGAGGGGGTTCTTGTTGGCGCCACGACAAGAAATTATCCCACGACAGCCTCTCAGGATGGAGCCCGCCATACGATCACCCAAGGCGGACCTTACTTGGGTCTGATACCGCCCGATGCGGAAAACGAGGGACAGCCAACGCTGGGAGCTGACGGGGATGACGTTCGGGGATCCGATGATGAGGATGCTTTCGACACACCGCTGATTTTGACCCCCGGTGAGACCCTCGCCAATACAACTGTCCGATATCACGGCGGTGCCGCCGGCGGACGGCTGAGCGGCTGGATCGATTTCAATCTCGACGGTGATTGGGATGATCTAGGTGAACAGGTTTTATCTGATGTTGAAATTGAGGCCGGCCCTGGGGCGATGTCGCTCAGCAGTGTGACGGCACCCGCCAATCTAACGACCGGGGAAACTTTTTTCCGATTGCGGGTAAGTTCTGACATTGGTCTAACTCCCCGAGGATTGGCGAGTGACGGCGAGGTCGAGGATTTTGTCGCGACGATTGGGCCACCCCTACCCGATGTAGCCGACTTATCACTGACGCAGACTGTCGATCAAGAGAACCCGTCATTGGGTGAGCAAATCGAATTTACCCTCACCGTCCGCAACGATGGCCCCGACCGCGCGACGGGTGTTGAGGTTGGCACCTTCCTGCCGTTTGAATTGACTTTCGTGACCGCTTCAACCACGCAAGGAAGGTACGACGATTTTGATGAAGTCTGGGCGGTGGGACGATGAGCGAG
>JARGNK010000094.1 GCA_029213145.1 Rubripirellula sp.
TACGATCTAAACAAGTGAGGCCATCAAGAGTTTCAACAACAGATGGGACATCCCCAATCTTTGAAACGAGGGTCGAGGCAAAGGTGCTGATTGAGCGTTGGCGAGTCAATTACAGCACGGTCCGCCCGCACAGCACACTGGATTGTCATTCCCCGGCACCGGAAACCGTCCAGCCGCACAAGCCCGCTTCCGCTACACTCCAGCAGCGTTGTGCGGCTGGAGAAAGCTTGATCAATTCACTAGCTTAAAAACTTGTATCGTCCGTGGGGGCAGGTCAGTGGTTCCAATAGGCCAGATCTATCGGGACAAATCAAGTGAGAAGGCTAGCGAGCAATAGACGGCAGACGGGCGTTCGGATTCGTACGGGGAACCGTGCCTCGATTCGTTGCAGAAAAGCTTCGGCCTCACTTTGATGATGGGTTAAACTAAATGGTTGCGTTTCGATTTTTGACCGGAATACTGAGACATTCCATGACGAAGATCCTTGCAAGATTTGCCCATCGATTGCTACTGACTCTGAGCGTGTTCGGCCTGGGGTAAACGTTGTGCAATGCCCAAGTATTTGGACGCCCCCGTCAAATCGGACGTCCGCTTACGCGACAGCCGAGTGTCAGTGACTTGGAAGAGGTGGGCCAAATTACCGGTACAGAACGTTCTTTACGTCAGAATCGTGATCGAGCGGCATTCGTGGGAGCGGATCGAAGCGAAAGGGACGGTTTCGTTGGAAGCCAGCAGGCGCAAACGTCCGACACGATTCTCTCCTCGACTGCCGTGATCAATCCGCCAGCGGATCGTTCACGTCAGATCAATCGTCCCATGCGATCGGCAAAGAAAGGCGAGATGCATCTGCCCAAGATCGTATTGGGCTTTGAACGCCCAATTGATGGGGAGCTAATTCCGCCGCATGATGGCGTTACTGCGAGGGCACAGCGGGCGGTGCGGCTGGCCTCGAATTCGCCGATCGAGGTGTTGGCGCAAGGGCGGACGGCCATGCTCCAGGGATGGGTTGCGTCCGAATCCGAGAAGAGGCTGGCCGAGACATTGATTCTCTTCGAGCCGGGAATCTCGGAGGTTGTGAATGCGATTCGGGTGCAAGGGCCTCCAATTCCGATCCCTCCTCCGCCACCGGATCGTCCTTTCGATTCTTCACCTTCGAATTGATCTGACTGCCCGCGGTTCTGGAGGATGCGTCACCCGTGGTTTTGGGATACCCATCCAGGATTGGTGGGCCAGGTAATGCAGCGAAGCCATCAGGTTAAAGCGGTTTTTTGTCTTTGGTGACGCTCTAGGGAGTTTTTGCCGAGCCGTTTTGGACGGCAATTCGTGATCGGTTCGATCCACTGGGCCCGCGATGCTCTCGCATCATTAGGTAATGCCAATGACATTCGTGAAAACCGTCATCGAAAGGCTTCGCGGACTGGTTCGCTTGTAACACTTCATTTGTGGGAGACACCGGCGCTGGCAGCTGGATGGTCCGGCGATCATCGCATGAGCTTATTGCCAGGGTAACGCGCTGGAGGATTTCGCTCCTAAGTCCGATGGCACCTGTTTCGACAGATTGGAATCTTTGCGTGAAACACTCGTGGTCTGGAATTCATTGGCGTATTGCCTATCGGCCCGCTGCAGTTGGCTCCGTCGACGAAGTGATTCATCTGATCGGGCATCTTAAGCTGAATGGCAGCTAACTGGATTTGTATTTTGAAAACAGAGCATGATTTCGAATGGTTAACGATTGTGAACGAATTCTGTTCCATCACAGAGTCCAGTTGTGTGGTGAGTCGTTCAAGTGGATGGTCAATGCAGTGGCGGCGGTTATACTCATTTGCAACGCTGACGAAGGGTGATATGAAATTGAATGGGAAGAGGGGCAACGATTCCATCCATGATGATCTGGTTGCTGATGACAAGTCCCAAGCAATCGCGACGGCCTATCATGAAGCTGGGCATGCGGTGATGGCCGTGTCCTTTGGTTGTCCGATCAAGAAAGTCACCATCGTTCCTGGGCGTTCTTGGCTGGGACAGTATCGGCTTGGTGTTTGCGAACTCCAGAAAGGCCGGTCGACCCATGGGAAAAGTGAATTAGATGATGAGATTGTGATCTTGTTTGCAGGGATGGTGGCCGAGGCTCGGTTCACTGGGCGATATTGTGAGGTGGGTGCGGCAGAGGATTTAAATTCAATCCGACGTTTGTTGTGCCATCGTGCCAGTAGCGAAAAACAGCACCAGCGATTACAGCGACGCTTGCTGGCCCTCACAGAGCATCTTCTGGCTGATGCGGGGACTGCCCTGGCAGTGGAGTTGGTCGCCAAAGAACTAATGCAAAAACAGACGATCAGTGGCCGAGCTGTTCGACACTTTTATCAACAAGCGATCCGACAACGCTCGTAATAATTGGTGATTTAGCAATGCCAGACAAGAAGGATATAGAGCAACGGGCCCGGGCGATTGCCGCCGAGTTGCATTTGCCAATCCAGCAGGTCCTAGCCGCGATGGAATTGCTGGAGGCGGGGAATACGATCCCATTCATTGCCCGATATCGCAAAGAAGTAACGAAAGGACTCGATGAGATCGCGCTACGGTCGATCGAGGATGCGGTTGAAAAGGCTGCCGCACTCGCTGCCCGAAAGGCAACGGTTATTAAGAGCATTCAAGGACAAGGCTTGATGACCGAGGCTCTGCTGGCTGCGATTGAAGGCTGCAAAGAGTTGCAACAACTCGAAATGATCTATTTGCCCTTTAAGCCCAAACGCCGCACCAAGGCCGCGATTGCCCGCGAACGCGGACTGCAGCCCTTGGCGGATCAATTGATGCTTCAAGAACCGATCGGAGTGTCGCGAACCGCGTTGCTCAGACAGTTCGTGAATTCAGAAAAAGAGGTGCCAGACGGTGATGCCGCCTTGCAAGGGGCGCTCGAGATTGTGGCCGAGCAATGGTCTGAAGATACCGAGTTGCGAAGCTGGATGATTGAGGATGCGTTCAAGAGTGGCGGGGTGACGTCCAACGTGAAGCGGGGGAAAAAATCGCAAGCCGAAAAATTCGAGCTCTATTTTGATCATCGGGAAGCCGTCGCGAAAATTCCTTCCCATCGATTGTTGGCAATGCTGCGAGGTGAATCCGAGGGATTGTTGCGGATTGGTATTGCTATGGAGGAGGGTAGGGCAGTCGCGCGAATGAAATCCCACTTCATTCATAACCGGCAATTTGAATTCTATCGCGAATTGCTGGCCACGATTCAGGATTGTTACGACCGGCTACTTCAACCAGCAACTCAATCGGCTGTTCTGCAGAAACTCAAGGAACAGGCCGATACGGATGCTATCGATGTGTTTGGAAAAAACCTACATGAATTATTGATGGCTTCACCGGCGGGACCGCGGGTCACTTTGGGAATTGATCCTGGTTTCCGAACGGGTTGCAAGCTTGCGGTTGTCGATGAGACGGGCAAGTTCTTAGCGACGAGCACCATCTATCCGACACCACCCAAAAGTGACCTTGAATCAGCTACCAAGCGGGTCCTGGAATTAATCAAAAAGTACAACATCGAGTTGATAGCGATTGGAAATGGTACCGCTTCCAGAGAAACTGACGTTTTTGTTGGTGACTTATTAAAAGAACACGGCTTGAGTCTGACCAAGGTGATCGTCAGCGAGTCAGGAGCTTCGATTTATTCGGCCAGTGAGGTGGCGATCAAGGAGTTTCCGGACTTGGATGTGACGGTTCGTGGCGCGATCAGCATTGCTCGGCGACTTCAAGATCCGCTGGCGGAGTTAGTGAAGACCGACCCAAAGTCGATTGGTGTGGGGCAATATCAACACGATGTGAATCAGAGTCGGCTTCGTAAATGCCTGGATCGGACCGTCGAATCGTGCGTGAACGCGGTTGGGGTCGATCTCAATATGGCAAGCGTTTCCTTGTTGTCCCACGTCGCGGGTATCGGTCCAAAACTGGCGGAGAACATCGTTGCCTATAGAGATGAAAATGGAAAATTTAAGAATCGAAAACAATTGATGCGGGTTGCAAAGCTGGGTAGCAAGGCATTTGAGCAGGCGGCCGGCTTCCTGCGCATTTGCAGTGGAGAAGAACCGCTAGATAACTCGGCGGTGCACCCGGAAAGTTATGCTTTGGTCGGTCGAATGGCGAAGCAATTGAAGGTTGATCCCAGAGCCTTGGTTGGGACTTCCGGGCTCACCCACAAATTGCAGCCGTCTGACTATGTGGATGAGCGTTTCGGGCTGCCAACTGTGGTCGACATCATTGCTGAGCTAGAAAAGCCAGGTCGTGATCCGCGGCGTGAATTCCGTGTCGTGCAATTTGATGATGCGATCAATTGCATCGAGGACTTAAAAGCCGGCTTGGTGATGGAAGGTGTAATCACGAATGTCACTCACTTCGGAGCATTTGTTGATATTGGAGTCCATCAGGATGCCCTTATTCACATCTCGCAACTGTCCAATTCATTCGTCAAGGATCCTAACGAAATCGTAGCAGTTGGCGACCTCGTCAAGGTCAAGGTGCTGGAAATTGATGTGGGGCGAAAGCGGATTTCGGTCACCCGAAAATTCTGACTTAGGCGAGAGAGGTGCCGCATCCGCTTTCCAAGCAGCTGAAACTTCTGTGTAGCTTCTACTTGTTACACGAGGTTAGCATTCACTGGCTTAGAAAAAGAAATTGATCGCAAGGATGTGGTTCATTTGATCCGTTCCGCCCTGGCGGTTACCGAATTGATTCAGATATCCAATTTCTGTTCGAACTCGTGCGTGCGGACAACGTTTGAAACCAAACCCGATGAAGGCACGGTTCTGATCCAAGCCTGCCTTCGCTCCCCAGTCTGTATCGTTGAGATGAAAGAAGATTTCGTCCCAGACTACAAATGACCACTGTGGGCAATCGCTCAGGACCTTTTGGCCGCGAGCGAATTGTCGCCAGCGAAGTCCAACGTCGTCGCCGGTTTCAACCCAGCGTTGCTCAAACCGACTGCGATGCTGAAACAGCCAATCGCCGAGGGATGGCGTGGCTGTCCACTGCTGCCAAAAGCGATGTTCATCAAAGTCGTCACCCGCTAATGGTGACGAGCGAATCCAGCCATAACCGGCCCATAGACTCTGTTCTTCGGCGAATGCGTATCCTAAACCGGGCCGAATGATGCTTTGGTTGAATCCGCCGCTATCGTCGCGGAGACGATAATGTGCGTCGAACCACCACCGTAGCCGCGCATCTTTACCAAGCGATTCAAATTTTCCATTTCCCAAGGCAGCTAGCCACAGGCCGGTATCATCCTGCGTCTGCGCGGATAGGGTCCGTGTTGTTCCGATGAATAATGCCGCCAATGTGATGGCAAAAACGAACAATCGACGCATGATTCCAATCTGCTTTTTTCGTTCCGATTTTTTATCCCGAGGACACCGTATCCAGCGAGCTTTAAGATGCCGGTCTATCGATCCATCGGCGGGCGTTATGTCCAGGACCACTCAAAGTGGGTTGTATGCCGACCGAGCACGTTTTTAATTATTGCATGTAGTGAAAATGACGATTGCACCTCAGGAAATAGCCGCCGGTTCTGCAGTATTGGCCCGCCATGCAAACTTCGTGAAACTAAGTCTTTCTGCGGCGGGGGTTATGAGCAGCTGTGATCTTGTATTTGTTCTTGGCAGCGGTATCTGCACGATTTGACCGCGATATTACACAATCGATCAGCGACAGTTTCCACAATTGCGATGCGGTCATGAAATGCAGTTTCCGATTTCATCCGTTCGATCGACCGGCTAGGCTATGTTTATGAAAACGAGTATGCATTTCTTGATGATGCTGCTATTTGCGGCGGCCTTACGACAGGATTCCCCCGCAGAAGAGTGGTGGAGAATCAACGGAGAGCCTCGCAATGGTAAGTTTGTCAGCAGAAAAATCCTCAATGAAAAGTCAAACGCGTCAGCGGAATTGAAGAGGTTTTTGCAGCAGACTGAATTTGAGGATTGGGTGACCTACGAAGACGACTGGGTCAAGCTGCGGTACCCGAAGCATCAATTGTTAACGTTCGAGCGGAAAGATCAGGGGGATCAGATTCGCGTCAACGGGAGTGTCTCGACAACCGTCGACAATCGCTTCCGGCATGCGTATTGCCTGACTGCCGGTGAAGCGATTTATGGTGTGTTCTTATTGCAGGTTGTTGATTGGTTGGATGATGGTGGTTGCTTTTGTGGGCCGATGGTGCACCACGTTTACAACATCGAAAACGAGTGCTTGGTGCGTTTCAGTCTGCTGCCGGGCGGCGCCGTCAAAAAGGCACAGGTGCTTGGCGAGCAGTTGCGACTTATGTCATTTGAGTGGACTCACCTGCAATGCCCAAGGACGGTCTATGAAACAATGGTCGAATCGATGGAACTAAAAATCCCGATGGAATTGACGACCAGTCAGATAATGGCAGAGGTGGATCGCCGCTATGGAATCGAAGGACGGACCGGTTTAGTTCAAAGAGGCATGCCAATCGCCGAGGCCATCGAGTTCATGGGTAAACCTGTTGAACAGACTGAAACGCGAGTGACTTGGCATGGCAGGCGAGGGGATTATCGAGTTAAAGCGGTTCTAAAAATCAAAGATCAAAAAGTTGATCAACTCATGGACGAATCTGTGGTCAGGATCTCGGATGAGCCGATCGAGGGGACGCTAAGTTGGGCCAAGCTGCGGATTCCTGATCCGAATGAGTTCCTTGGTGAAGAGATAGGGCCAGATAAGGTTCCGGAAATCAGCGAGGAAGTTAAAGCCAAGGCTGTGGAGATTTGTCTGTCATCGATTCAAGGAGAACGTGCCTGGGAGGCTCATGAGATCCTTCAATTACTTGCTGAAGAATATGATTTTTGTTCATCCAAAGTGGTCGATTTTCTCAAGCATGGTGATCGGGCATTTGACAGTCTCGAGTTCGACACCTTTGATCTGTATCGTCAGAAAAAAGCGATGACTGACGAGAGTGTCGAAGCATACCTTCGCCAACTGTTAGACCGATTAGCCGCAATCGATCCCTACTCGATCGAAGTGTCTGTTGATTCATGGGGCTCACCATCGGATGCCTGCCATCGTGTTTTCTTGCGGGCGTATCACCTGCAACGAACGCTGGTCCCCGAAGCCGCGAAGAAGACACTCGCAAGGTTCGCTGATGGTGTTCAGTTAGGTTATCGTGTTCCCATCCTTAACGACTTGCTGGACGATTTTTCGCCAGAGCAGCAGTTCAAGGTTTTGCTCTCAAGCATTGTGATTGGAGCGGAGAATGAAGACCTTGACCTGCTCAAAGCTGCCTTGGAAGGGGTTGCGGGGAGGAGTTGGAGTGATCCAGCCGAGCAGAATCAACTCAAAGAAGCGATCGGCAAGATGAAGCATTTGCCTGACACTCGGCGGTGGCGAGGGCGACGAGTTGATGCCCTGAAAGCGATCGAGTAGGCGGTAGGAAAGTCCGGTTGAGCCATTCTTAAGGGATCATTGTTTGGGAGCCGGGGTGCATCCAGATTCTCGATTCTAGGACGGCGAGAGGCGTGTCGACGGCGTGGTTTCTGTTTCGAATCCTTTTTGATCGATCGATTGATTCGGAGCGTGGGTAGGCACGTATCACTCCGATGAACTGATTTCTTTGATTTGGAATCGTGATTTAGGATCCGCCGCTACATCCTCGTTTGGAATCGCAGTTCATCGTTTTGGCAGATGGCCCTGCTCAACGTACCACTTGACGGTTTGTGAAAGACGATCGGCTAGTGATGCTCTTGGACGATAGCCGACTTGTGACTGTAGGCGTTCTGCCGAACACGCCCATGAGCCAGCAAGCGCTTCTCGTGTTTTATCCCAGTTCATGATCCGCGCTCGTCCACTGATGCGAGCATAGAGTTCATTGACTGCGCCAACGACACGAACCGCCATCGGGAAGCTGGGCAAGGGGATAGCGGTGACGCCCATTGCCTTGCCAATCATTCGTCCATAGTGTTCGTAAGTTGGATTTTCTTCTGCGGCGACATAAAAAATACCTTTTTCGGATTCACCAGCTGAAATTCGATCACCTGCCTCTGCTGCCAACATCATTGCGATACTTAAATCAGTTGCATGAATAAACGAGTATCGATAGCTGCGTAGAGTTGGCATGACGTGCAGACGACTCCGAGAGATACAACTGAACATGGCGAGTCCATCAAGATCGCCTTCTCCAAATACGATTGGCGCGCGAATAATGCTGATCGGAACACGGTCGGAAAATTCGAAAGCGGCTTGTTCGCCCTTTAATTTACTTTTGCCATACTTTGAAACAGGCTCTGCAGGATCGGACTCGGTAAGTGGACGCTCGCGAGGCGCTGGGCCAGCAGCGGCCAGCGAAGAAAGTACAACGAGTACCGGAGGTGTTTCTTGGCTCGCGCAAGCTGCCGCCACATTTCGAACACCATCCTCGTTTACTTCCTGTAGTGTTTCCATTGACACACTTTTTGTCAGTCCTGCAAGATGAAAGACCACATCACAACCTGACACTGCAGTTACCAAAGAGCTTGGGTCCATGACGTCCCCGTAAGCCAACTCAACATCGAGCTGGTTCAGTTGCGAAACGTTCGATGTGCTTCGCACGAGGCATCGAACCCGGTCCTTTCTGTCGGTGAGTTGTTCAACAAGATGGGGCCCAATGAAACCACTGGCCCCGGTGACTAGTACTTGCATTGTGTTTTCTTTTAGAACAGCGAATTGAAGTTCGGATCCTTTCAGGAGTTCGGCTTTTTGATCGGGACTCTCCATTGGTCAGGAGTTTCAGGCAGGTATCCTCCGTTGGGGGGCGTAATGACGAAGATCCAGTTTGCCATCAGGTGGAGCGTGACCGAGTTGTTTTCGCTTTGCCGGTACAGGCTGCGGAAGGGATCGTCCCAGTCGTCGCTCGATGCTGAAGGCCCGTTTGGTCAAGATTTACATCTACATGAGCGAACGATAATTGCCCGGGTCGTATTTGTCACCTGCTTTCGCTAGCCTCTTAGCGGTTCGCAAAAACAATTGCCCAATCGTTCATCTCTTCCAATTCGGGGTTTTCTGCCGAAACCACCTGGTCTGCGGAACTGGCATCAGCGTTGTGAATGCCGCGCTAATCCGCCTGCGGATCTTGTTGCATCGCCAGGAATCAGTGATGAACGGTATGATGGGCAGATCTGTGCAGTGATTTCGGCGCACCTTGTGACCGAAATTGAGAGCTTTTTTAAGGAATACGGCTTTGGATCGACCTACAAACGAAGTTGCTTTGGCCGATGGAACCACGCGCGAATTGATTGAGAGCGTCGTTTGCCAATGGCTGCGGCGCGAGATGTCAATGAGTATTCAGAAAATCGATCACGATGCTGCACTGTTCGACCTCGGAATTGATTCGCTGGGAGCGATGTCCATCGCTGCCGCCTTAGAGGATGCGACGGGGAAAAAACTGAATCCCGAATTGATCTACGAACTCGACACGATCCGCTTGATCGGCGACCACCTCGATTCTGTCCCTGCGCTTGCCGCTTCGACAGTGGGGCAAAGTGGTCCGGATTTGGAACCATCGGAAGTTGCGTCGCGCAAAGAGCACCCCAATTCGACGAGCGGCGCGGAGGAACAGGTTGAGGATGATCCGATCAGTTATTTCACGCGGCTGAATCGCAAAGTCAATCTTGCCAAAGAACAGGGCGTTTACCCTTTCGAGCCGGAAATATGCTCGCACGAAGGTGTCTGGGTTGAATGCGAAGGGAAACGCATGCTAATGCTTGCTTCGTATGAGTACCTTGGATTGTTGGGGCACGAAGAATTGAATCGTGCTGCCGAAGAAGCGATCGCTGACTTTGGAACCGGGCATCATGGTTCGCGTCTGTTGACAGGAACAACATCAAACCATTGTGATCTGGAATTCCGACTCGCCGATTGGATGCGTGCTGAGGACGCGATCGTGTTCAGTAGCGGATATGTTGCCAACCTCGCAACCATCTCTGCCCTCGTCGGCCCAGGCGACTACATTGTCGGTGACAGTCTGAATCACGCCAGTATTGTCGACGGATGTCGCATGTCGGGTGCTGATTTTCGCGAGTTCAAGCACAACGACATGCACGAACTGACGAGTCTCTTACTTGAGAGTAACGGTCGTCGCACCTTGGTGATTGTGGACGCAATTTTCAGCATGGAGGGTGACATTGCTGACCTTCCGAGCGTTGTGGAGATCTGCAAAAAACACAAGGCACTGTTGATGGTCGACGAAGCCCACAGTATGGGAGTGCTGGGCGAGACTGGTAGCGGAATTCAGGAGCACTTCGGACTGGCACCTGGTGATATCGATATCAAAATGGGAACGCTCTCCAAGTCGCTGGCAGGGAGTGGAGGATTTGTTGCGGGCAACAAACAGATCATTACTTATTTGAGGCACCATGCACGCGGATATATTTTCAGTGGTGCCTTGCCCTCGGTCTACGCGAATGTTGCGATCGCCGCTCTCGAAGTTTTGCGGAGTGAGCCTTCTCGTGTGGCCCAGATTTGGAAGAATGTGGAGTATTACCTTGCGGGCCTCAAGCGTTTGGGGTTTGACACGGGTACCTGTGAAACCCCGATCGTTCCGATCATGACTCGAACCAATGATGCAACGCTCAAGTTTACGCAGATTTGCAGGAGTGAAGGATTGTTGGTGGCTCCGGTTTGTTACCCAGCTGTCCCAATGGATGCGCCGCGTTTGCGGACCTGCATTACTTCTAGCCACGAGCAGCCAGAGCTCGATTTCGCGCTGGATGTGCTGGGCCGAGCCGGGCGTGAGTGCGGTATCATCGACTGATCTTCAGGGGTGACGAAACGAAGGCAGCGTTTGAATCAACGCTGCAAGTAATTCTGTCTCTTGGTCGCTGGAGCAACCCTTAGGCGTCGACAGCGACGGTCCCGCGTCAGTTGGCTGGTTGGTTAGCGGGCAATCGTCTGTGTTCTTGAAAACCGCAGTAAAGAGATGAAGCGAAGCGTCACGCGCAACCGACCTACGGGGTGAACTTCGGATTGGGGCGAGTGGGGACAGGGGCGTTAGTTGCCTCCACCCAACTCATTAATTCATTGCGTAGTTGTTCGGCCTTTTCAGGCATCTTTTGGGCGAGATCTTCTTTCTCAGAAACGTCGTCCCGCAGGTTGAAAAGTTTGTAGTTCTCGTATTCGTAGTAGTAGATGAGTTTGTAATCGCCCTTGCGGATGACTGAAGAGGGGACTGCCCGCCAATTCAGTTTGTTCGTGCCGTACACCGGCAGGACTTTATTGTAGCCGGACCCCGAAAGGTAGAGTGGGTAGTGCCAATAGATCGCGCGATTCTGAAGATCGGGCTGTCCCTGCAAGACCTTGGTGAAGGAACGTCCGTCGACAGGCTGATTTGTGGGCAGTGATGCGCCGGACAATTCGGCGAAAGTTGGCATGAAATCGACACTCGTAAGCGGCGCGTCACTGCGTGTTCCGGGTTGAATGACGGTGGGCCAAGCGACGCAGGTGGGGACGCGAATTCCGCCCTCGAAGAAAGCTCCTTTGGCTCCACGAAGCGGATGGTTTATCGTCGCGAAGGAAGCACCGCCGTTGTCAGACGTGAAGACGAAGAGTGTGTTGTCTTCAACGCCCGCTTGTTTAATCTTGTTGCGGATACGACCAACGGAAGTATCGACAGCATCGAGCATGGCTGCATAGATTGGGTTCCAATCCCAATCCATTTTGTCTTGGTAGGTTTCAAGCTTCTTCTTGTACTTAGCAACGACTTCTTTCCGGGCGCGAAGCGGACTGTGGACGTCCCAGTGCGCAACGTACAGAAAGAACGGTTGTTTCTTGTTCTGTTCGATGAAGTCGATTGCCGCGTCGGTTAGCTTCTCCGCCACGTCGACGTTGCCATAGAAATTTTTTCCAACGACACCCGGTTTTCCGTTGGCAGACGAAACGGTGAATCCTTGCAGATTTTCGCCTAAATGCCATTTGCCAAACCGCCCCGAGACGTAGCCTGCACTTCCCAGCACTTCGGCGATCGACGTGTGGGATCCGTCAATGGTGTTGGGCATCGAAACGACGGTGTTGTAGATCGGATCGTTTTGTCCCTTCGTTGGGACGGCGAATCGCATCGACTTGACATCGCCCTTTGACTCTCCGCCGGGTGTGTAGAGTTTATGTCGGGGGGAATACATGCCGGTGTTGATGCAGGCTCGTGTCGGCGCGCAATTGGGGCCGCCGGAGTAAAAATCTGCCAAGATCATTCCGTCACGGGCCAACGCGTCAATGTTTGGTGTCTCATAAAACTGTTGGCCGTTAAAGCCAACATCTGAGTAGCCTAGGTCATCGGCAATGATCAAAACGATATTGGGTGGTTGGTTCGCAGCCCATGCCGTTGATGCATTCACCAGCAATAGAAAGACCAACAATCCGATATTTTTAATGCTCAAGATGTTTCAATTCTGAATATTTGACAATTGGCCGGCGTATGAAAGGCGTCCTGGACAGAGGGAACGCCCCGCGGCAGACAGCTAGGCCGGGAGATGCTGTGCGCTGGCTCGATCGCGGTTGGAAGCGGCGCCAATCATACTGACGCAGTCATCACCATCATGAAGTGGCGATGTGGCAGCATTTGTCCCCTGGTGAATTGAGTTTCCAGCCAGACCAGACACAACGCTCGAATCAACGTGTCTGCGTCAATTCGAGTTAGTGACGGGTTTGCAATTCTGGTTCGCTTATCTGTCTGATAACGAATTTAGTCCCTGCTGAGCGACATCAAGATTTGCAGTACATACCAGAACAGTAGGACTACATCGGCGAACAGAATCAGAGAAGCGGCAACATACTGATCCGTCCCAAATCGGTGCAGGACGTTGGAGGTGTCGTACAGAATGTGAGCACATGCAAACGCGACGAGGGCTCCACTGAGCCACAATCCCATCGAGAAACCGAAAATCATGCCAGCGATGATGATCCCTAGAAATACAAATCCTGCAATCATCAAATACTTGCCCCAACTTTCAAGGTCGACCTTGGTGATGAAGACAAAGGCCGTTAAGCCCATGAATGCCATCGCTGTAATTAATCCAGCCATGGCCGGCAAGTTAGGTTCACCAAGCACATTGATGCAAATGTAGAGCATGGGCAGCAACATGACTCCCCAGGCTCCGATGTACAGCGAAAGACCACCATACTGCGCCGCTTTTGAGGTTCCACTCATAGCCCACCTCTGGGCTACGAAACTGACCAACATGAACAATCCGAGAACGACTAACCATCCGTATCCTGACGTCATCCGAGCAACCAAGCCGCGGATTGCGGGTTCCGGCACCACGTTGAGCAATACGAATTCCAGCCCAATCAGAGCTAAAATTGCACCGGTCAGGTGGCTGTAGGTTTTCCGCAGGAAGGTCGTACGCGCATTTTCGGGCAGGTAGGCGACCGCGTCATCGCGGCCGATTGCGTAGGGGTTCGATTGATCGATGTGGGACATCGTGTTCTTCCTTTTTAGATCGATTTTTGTGGATTGGCGTAAAGGCAATCACCGAGGTTCGTTGGTGTGCCTAATGAGCTGCCGACTCCAGAATTCGCGTAGCGCTGTCTCGATAGTATACGCTGTCAATCCGAAAACAGGGGAGAGGAATCGGCATCAGCGGTGGCCGGCGAGAACCACTCAAGTGGCAGGTCCGCTAATCTTGGTCAATCCTCCACTTACCTGGTTTTCTTGTTAACGAATTGGGGGGGCAGCCGGCATACTGGCTAAAGGAGGTCCACGAGGTGGGTCAAGAATCACGCGAAACTGGAATAACGCAGCAGTTTACACAGCGATCGCTGCAAGCTGAGCCGTCGGTGTCGGCGTACGTTTTTGCTGCGATTTCGGGATTTCATGACGCCGAGGACGTGGTGCAGCAGATCGCCCAGGAGCTGGCTCGACGATTTGAGGAATATGATCCCGGTCGTCCGTTTGTCGCTTGGGCACTTTGGATTGCAAAATCGCGAGTGATCGATTTTTACCGACGCAGTAGACGAGATCATCTAGTGTTCTCCGATGAGCTCCTCAAGCAGCTTGGTGAAGCGATCGTGCAACGTAGTGGTCAGCGACATGAGCGACGTGAAGCCTTGGAGCAATGCCTGGAAAACTTACCAGAGCGATCGAGACGATTGCTTGATATGCGATATCTCGATGAGATGCCAGCGAGTGCTATTGCGTCTGCGACCGATTCGACGACTGGTTCAGTTCGTGTGCTGCTAACGCGAGTTCGCGGCGCGCTGGCAGAATGCATTCACCCGCGACTGGCAGCGGAGGCTGAAGGATGAAGGTGGATGATGAATTGCTCGACCGCTTCCTCGATGGTGAAACTTCGCAGCAAGAGCGACAGACGGTTTTGGAGTGGTTGGAAAGCAGAACCGAGTGTGTGGCTTTATTCGCGGAACGTGCTGAATTGCACGCAGATGTTAGGCGGTCCTTAAAACGGCGCGGGATTCAACACGACGCGTTGAATGCGATGCAAGCTGAGTCTGAATCGATTGAGCATGCTACCCATGTGAGGCATCGTGAATCGCGATTGCGGGAGCCACAAAGTTATGTATTGGTTGCAGTCGTAATCGCAACAGCGGCTATGTTGGCCTTTGCGATCTTTCGAAGCCAAAGATCAGACGATGCAATGAATGGAGGCGGCATCGCAAGAATTGTTCATCAGTCTGCTGCAGAATGGGTGGAGGAAAGACGCGAAGGCGCGGTGATTGGACCTGGCACTCTACAGTTAAAGATCGGCTTGGCAAGATTGAATTTTGCCAACGGGGTCTCTGCGACACTGGAAGGGCCAGCAAAATTTGAGGTGATCAGTGGGAACGAAGTGCAACTGCATCGTGGAATCCTAACCGCTCATGTGCCGGAGGCAGCGATTGGATTTCGCATCGAAACACCGGCGTTGCAGGTTGTTGATCTCGGGACTGCTTTTGGCGTATCCGTTGGCAACGATGGCCTCACAAACGTTTCGGTATTTGAAGGTGAAGTAGAGGTCAACTCGCAATCCGAAAACTCAGGGCATGTGCCGGCGCAACGGATCGTTGAAGGGCATGCTATACGAGCCGATCGCACTTCATCGACGATCGAAACAGTTGAATTTGAAACGGAATCCTTCGAACGCGCTTGGCCAATTAACTCTGGCGTCCTCCAGACAACTGGAGTGATGAAATTCGTTTCACCTGGTCCTGGCTTTTTTCCTGGCCGATTCGAGGACAGCGAGCACATTGTTGTTTTTCCAGAACGGCGGAATGTTCTGTTGGAATCGGCACTACGAGTCGACGTGATGGAACCGGGGGAATACCGCAGGTTGCGTGATCAACCGACGCTTTCCCTGAGTACCTCCAATCGCGTTCGGAGCTACTTGCTGCAGCTCAATCCGAGTGATCGCAATCGCACAATGGTCATGGGGCAGATCACCTTTGATCGGCCAATTCTGGGATTGATCGCTAGTAGTCGAAAGTTGGCAGAATCGGATTCCGTTTTGGGACATTCCGAGGGGATTTACGAACAGAGTCGTCGTGGCATTGAGGCGCCGCGGAAAGATCCGCCAGGCAAGCCGGATCGAGACACCGTTGTGCTTGCTGCCGATAAACGAACCTTAATTTTGAGCCTGGGTGCTGGATCCGCATTGGATCAAATCCGTGTGATCGTGGATGACACCAAACCTACTTGGAGTGCCAAATCCAAATGATAGTCATATGCTTCGTCATCTTGATCATGCTGCCTTTAGCAATCACTCAGGTTGCGGGGGCCACCGAACCGCAAGGCAAGCAGATTCAGCAAGCGGCGGATGCCGCGCGTCCAAATGTTCTGTTTATCATTTCTGATGACCAAGAGCGAAAGGAGTTCAACTTCTTACCAGAAGGTCGCGATGAGCGGGGCGAACCACGGAATCTGAGCCCGAATCTTGATCGTTTGGCGTCGGAAGGTGTTGTTTTTTCGAACCAATACGTGACCAGCCCTGTTTGTACCCCGTCACGTCTCACGGCACTCACCGGAACGTATGCCAGTCGATCGTCAAGCTTTCGGAAAGCCGCCAGCAATGATCAGCAGATCAACATTACCTGGAACTGTCATCTTGATTCCGAGACGCCCAACGTCGCTCGAACTTTGCAGCAAGCGGGATATTTCACCGGCGCGGTTGGAAAGAATCACGTCATTGAGGTGAAAGGCGTTGGTCGTAAAGAGGGGCCTGCAGACGACGCAGATCCAAGAGATGCGGAAATCGCAAAATACTATGCCGAGAAGCAAGAGAAGCTGATTGCTGCGTTCAAGGGTTGCGGCTTCGACTATGCAGCGAGTCTCTACCACGGCAATTTACCCGGGCACACATGCAAGGCGCTTGAATTCCACAATATGGATTGGATTACGAGCGGTGCGTTGAAATTTCTGGATCAATGGAGCGAAGGTGACAAGCCGTTTTTTCTTTACATGGCGACGACCCTAAATCACGGGCCTGGGCCGCGATACAAGAAGTATACCGGTGACCCGTTAGCCACGCCGGCAGGGCTGTTGGAGAAGCCACTCGCTGTGCAACCAAGTCGCGAAACGATACCGCAGCGAGTTGCCGAGGCCGGTTTTTCGCATCAGCCAACCGCTTGCGACGTGCTTTGGCTTGACGATGGAATTGGGGCGATACTTGACAAACTGCGCGCTCTAAATGCACTTGATAATACGATTGTTTTCTTTTTTGATGATCATGGCGTGGAAAGTGGAAAGGGGTCCCTCTACGAAGGTGGGATCAAGTCTATGAGTTTTGTTTGGTCACCAAAACGATTCAAAGGTGGCCGTCAGTCACCTGTCCGCATTTCTAACATCGACTTTGCCCCAACCATTCTGGAGCTATGTGATGTTCCAACCGAACAACGCCACGCGGTCGATGGGAAGAGTTTTGCCTCGGTGCTACGAGGGAGCGACCAGGAGATTCACGAACACCTGTTTTTTGAAATCGGCGCGACGCGAGCCGTGCTGAAGGACGGTTGGAAATACCTGGCCTTTCGATTGCCTGAAACGCTTCCCGCAGATCCTTCATTGCCTTACACCCACTTGGCTGATCGGCCAGGCGGGCGAGGGTCAGAAGGTCCCGCCAAGTCGTTCTATCCAAATTACTACGATCGCGATCAGCTTTATCACATCACGACCGATCCGCTGGAGCGAAACAATTTGTTCGACGATCCATCGCAGCAATCGCGAGTTCGCGAGATGCGGCAGTTACTTCGCGAGGCGGTCTCAAAAATGCCCGGATCGTTTGCTGAGTTCACGCCAAGGTAGCTGATAGTAGCGAGTTGAATAAGCAACATCTCGATTTCGTGATGACCATGAACATCAGAACCCAATCTTAGAATCCGTCCCCAGTTTACTCCTGCTCCTCACTGTTGATTCCAAATATGCACCGATTCAAGTGTCACCTTTTACTAAGTATGTGTTTTGGTTTTTTTGCAACCAATGTCGTCGCTGATGAGCCCTATCAGCCGACTTGGGAGTCTCTGTCGACCAATGGGCTTCCGGAATGGGTGAAGGATGCCAAGTTCGGCGTCTACACGCACTGGGGGATTTACTCTGTCCCTGCTCACGGTGGTCCTGATTACGTGCGAAACCTCTACGAGGGATCAAGGAAAGACGTGAAGGGTGTCTACTCCTATCACACCGAAAAGTATGGGCCGTTGGATCAGTTTGGCTATAAAGATTTCATCCCTATGTTTACTGCGCCCAAGTTCAATGCGGACGAGTGGGTCGGGCTGATGCATGAGGCCGGCGCGAAATTCGGAGGCATTTGTCTGATTCATCATGACGGCTTCGCGTTATGGGATAGCAAGGTCAATCGTTGGAATTCGGCGGTGATGGGACCAAAACGCGACATTTATGGCGAGATCGCCACCGCGGTCCGGAAATATGACGACATGAAACTGCTGGCCACGTTTCATCATGGGCGCAGTTTTGGTTACACGACGGGCGCAATGAAAGAGAAAGATGTGACGCCGCAGATGCGATCAGATTGGGATATCTTTGATCCGAAATACAAGGAGCTCTATTGGAACCAGTGGACTGGAACTCCTCAGGAGTTCACCGAGCAATGGACTGCGAAGATCATGGAGGTTGTCAAGACATACGAACCAGACATGATTTGGTTCGATGGCTTGCGAACATCGATGCGACATGACCATCCACCGGAGTCAGTAGTCTTGGACGTGATTTCCCGGTACTACAATCAGGCGGCGGCGAATAATCAAGCGGTTACTGTCTGTAACAAGCATGGGGGAGATTTCAATTTCCCCGAACCCTTTGGATTGAAGTGCTATGAAAATGGTCGTGATATGCCAACAGATGTTGGTCCTTGGTTTCTGATTGATCGAGCGATCGCGTATCCCTGGAGTTACGTCAATAACAAGAAGTACAAAGATGGCGCTGATTACCATCTCCGGAGTATCATCGACGTTGTCAGCCGAGGCGGAGTTTTTCTGCTGTCGCTGACGCCAAAAGGGGATGGATCTATCTCCCAGGGTGAGCAAGATATCATGCGTGGAATTGGTCGATGGATGAAAGTTAACGGTGAAGCGATTTATGGAACACGACCGTGGAAGATTCACGCCGAAGGCCCCACCGTGACTCGTGGAATTAAACGTAATAACAAGGGCGAAGAGAAGGAACAGTGGGATTGGCGGCAGAAATTCACGGCGAAAGATATTCGTTTTACAACGAAGGGCGATGCGCTTTATGCGATCGCGCTCAATTGGCCCGCGGATGGCAAGCTATCGGTTCGCTCACTGACCAAAGACGAAATCACGATCCAGTCCGTCCGTCTGCTCGGGCACGATGGAACACTTGACTGGAAGCAAACGGATGATGGCCTCGAGGTTTCGATGCCGTCCGAGCCACCATGTGATTTTGCCTACGCCTTGCAAATCAGTGCCGAGTGATCTTTCCATCAGAGTTTTTGTCGCTCCTTTTGCTTGACCAGAAGAGTCTTTGAAAATGCATCGCCATTATTTTGCATCGTTTGTGGTTCTTGCCTGGGCGGCAATTTGCAGCGTGAATTGTTGGGCGGTCGAGAATGCAAGGCCAAACATCATTCTGCTGTTGACCGACGACCAAAGTTACAACTCGGTTCGCTATGCCGGAAATACCCAAGTCAAAACCCCGAATTTGGATCGGCTTGCATCGGCTGGTCTGATTTTTGACGCGGCCTACGATACGACATCGATCTGCATGGCTAGTCGCGCCCAGGTTATGACTGGGATGTACGAGTACAAGACAGGTTGCAACTTCAGTCACGGGCCACTCCTGCGTGATAAATGGCGGCGTTCCTATCCCGTGCTATTGCGTGATGCTGGTTACTTCACCGGTTTCGTGGGGAAGTTCGGTTTTGCGGTGAAAGGTGAAGAAGGGGATTCAAACTATCACCACAATGAAGATATTCCAATCGACTCTTTTGATTACTGGTGCGGATGGCCAGGGCAAGGTAGTTATCAAACGGCCGAAAATGAATTCTTTTTGAAATACGCCGCAGAATACCCGCATGTGACTCAAGCGGTGGGTGCCGCGTCGCGGGACTTCATCAAAGCTGCGGCCACAGATGAACAACCGTTCTGTCTTTCTGTTAGTTTTAAAGCACCGCACGGCCCCATGTCGCCCGATCCGGCATTTGATGCGGTATACGCAGAGACGGTTTGGGAAGAGTCACCGAATTACGATCAGCGAGGAGTCGCACATCTACCTGAGCAGGCCAAAAGCGGTCGTCAGTATTTGACCATTAATGATTTTGAGCCGGACCGTTTCCAAAAGACGATGCGGAAGTATCAGCAGTTGGTTTACGGGATTGACGTTGCGGTAGGAATGATTCGGGCGGAACTCGAGCGTCAGGGTGTGGCTGACAATACTGTCATCTTGTTTCTGTCAGATAATGGCTACAACTGTGGGTCGCACGGTTTTGGTGGCAAAGTGTTGCCCTATGAGGAGGGCAGTCGATCGCCGATGGTACTCTATGACCCCCGCCATCCTGCATCGGGTCTCGGCCAGCGGTGTAAAGCTATCGTTGGCAATCTTGATGTCGCGCCAACGATTCTTGACCTGGCTGGAATTCCAATTCCAGAGAACATGGATGGCAAAAACCTACGTCCATTATTGGATAATCCTACTGGCCGAGTTCGTGAGTCAATGTTGTTGATTAATGCGTGGGGAAATGCACCAACACACGAATTGACCGTAGTTACCGAAGAATACAAGTACATTCACTGGCCCTACTCGCATGAAATGAACACGGCGGAGGAGCTATATCATCTTGTGAACGATCGGTTCGAGATGACCAATTTGATTGCTGACATCAATCATCAAGCCGCATTGAGAAAAATGCAGCAATATTACGATTCAGCCCTCGAAATATGGAAAGAAGAATGCGTGCCGGATGGCAATTACCCGCTGTTCGCAAAAATCTACGATCGCCATCTTTCCTGGGATGAAAAACTAGCAGCGATGGATGGTCGGATGCGGCGAAAATATCTGGAGTGGCGTACGGATAACAAGAAAACCTCACGTGACGAAAAGCCCCAGCGTGAACGAAGCTCGCAGCGGCAAAGGAAACCCCGAGTAGAGAGGGATGGTGAGAAATGAGGATTCGAGTGAATCCCCGGCGCGCAAGCGATCGTAGCGGTGAAATGTTGAAATGCCTGCCTCGGGTCGCGTTGTATCTCTTGCTCGTCGTGACGAGTTTTTCGTTTTGCCTTGCTGCGCCACCTCCCAATATCATTTTGATGATGGCCGATGACTTGGGTTATGGTGATACGGGCTTCAATGGCAACAAAATCATCAGGACACCAAATCTCGATCAGATGGCCCAAGCGGGCGTCAAGCTGACGCACTTTTACGCTGGGGGACCAGTCTGCTCACCAACGCGTGGGACATTTTTAACAGGCAGACATTATTACCGTTACGGAATTTGGTCCGCGAATGTTGGCCATCTACCGAAGCAGGAAATTACGCTGGCGAGGATGCTGAAAAGCAAAGGTTACACAACTGGGCATTTTGGAAAGTGGCATGTGGGAACACTTAGCAAAAACCATTCTCCAAAAGGTCCCAGTCGTAAGCCAGCCGAAAATTACGCGCCTCCTTGGGAGCGTGATTACGATCGATCGTTTGTCGTTGAGTCGTCGGTCTCGACTTGGGATCCCGGGAGCGATAAGAATCCGTTTTATGATGACGGGGTAGTGTTGTCCGGTGATGCTTCCAGCCTGCTCGGCGGGGCCGCACGTGTTGTGGTTGATCGGGCCGTGCCCTTCATGGAACAAGCTGTGAAAAACGACACGCCTTTCTTGGCGGTTGTCTGGTTCAATGCGCCGCATGAACCGATCAAGGCTGGGCCAGAATATCTCGCTATGTATGAGGAGCATGGTGAAGCTGCGCATTACTATGGCTGCATCACAGAACTGGACGAACAAGTTGGGCGGATTCGACAATGCCTCCAAGATTGGGGGATTGCCGATAATACGCTGCTCTGTTTCTGTTCAGACAATGGGCCTGAGGGAAAGGAGCCAAGGGGAAAAAAAGCGGGCGTCACTGCCGGCTTGCGTGGTCGTAAACGCAGCCTTTACGACGGAGGTGTGCGCGTGCCAGCGATTGCGGAGTGGCCCGGAAGGATCAAAGCCGGTTCGGTTAGCAACGTTCCTTGTTCGACCCTCGATTATTTTCCGACGATCGCGAAGCTGACCGATTACAGGATGCCTGATGAGCGTCCGATCGACGGGCAGGATATGATGCCGATCCTGACTGGTCAAAAAAAGAAACGACAAATGTCAATTCCATTCCGAGCACGAGGTAACGCGACTCTCGTGAAGGATCGCTTCAAGTTGGTTCTGCCCGTTGGTGAGCTATACGACCTTTCCAGCGATTGGAGTGAAGAACGGAACATCGCTTCCAGTCATCCGGAACGAGTCAAACTTATGACTCAAGAATTGGCTGCATATCTTGAAAGTATGCAAAAAAGTCATGCCGGACTGGACTATGGCGACCCGTCTTTTCAACCCTTGGATACATGGGACACCTTGAGGAAAAAACGGGATGCGTCCAAGCGTGAACGTTAGCGATGCTGGATTCGCCCAAGATCTTTCCTAGCAGGCCGCCAAGAAGAGAAGATCCAAGTTGCCGATTCCTGAATTGACTCGGCTTTGGTGTACGGGATGATTTACATCAGGCAATTGGGGGAAACGTATTGCTGCAACGGATTATGAGTTGACTTTGTCGCAAATCAGTTCGCTGCGGGATATACTTGGCAAAATCAAATGGTGGTTTCACCGCCTATCTGGAATGGAAGCTGGAAGCTAGAAAGCCCTGATGATCAAGATACCTGATGATCAAGATAATGGTTCACGCGAGGTCTAAGAAGGAAGAATGAGTACTTCGGAGTCATCTGCTGCGTTGATAGTCGTGCTGGCTGAATTCTTGAGCATGAGCGAGCACTTGGCAGGCGTTTGCAGGAATCGTGGCAGAAATTTCGGCAAGGCGAGGGGAAGAGTTCCGGCCAAGCTGACGAAGAATAAACACAAGGATTTGTATTGATGAGAACGACGCGGAAGTTTCCAATATGTGGAGTGCTGATCGCTCTGGTGATGGGTGCTACAAATATTCGGGCTGCCAAGCCACCGGTAGAAGAGCAACCGCCGCTTACGAATGTCGGTCAAAAATTTCAGGCACAATACGCTGGTGAGTTAGAGCAGTTGCGTGCTGAGCTTGCTGGAAAGTTACCGCAGAGTGATCAGGCCAAGGTGCTCGATGAGTTTCTTAGCACTGATTCGCTGGATGCTCAATTCGTAAAATACGTTGTACTGCTTCAGGCCACACCTCAAGGTCTCGCTGAGTTCGCCCAACAGGGAAGGGGACAGGCGGCGTTGATTGAGACGCTGTTATCGGATGCAGATCTCATGCAGCAGATGCTGGTGGCAGATGGTGCGAAAACAAAAAGGGAAGGACGCAGCGAGGGCCCAGCACAGTACGGTCAAGCGATAACCATCTATACCGATATCCAGAAGGTGAGTGAGAAAGCGAGCACAGGTATTTTGCAACGGCTGGCACTCGCGGTCAGTTTGGAGCACGCGGTGCCGATTCAACAGGTCAATCCAACGGCCCAGTCGGATAAGCCGGAAACCATCGATCCGGTGAAACGATATCTGCACTTTGAAAAGGCCTATCTGGATGGCGAACTTGACCCCGCTTTCGAGCGACTGAGTACTTGGGAGCTTCGCATGGTCGTCAATGGAGACGAGCCGGATGAGACGCTGACGTGGGGCCGTGAGATGCTCCGGAATTACCGTCCCGATCATATCTACAATCCAAATTTTGGCTGGCGTTACGTCAGTATCGTCGGCTCGGATGTGAAGTATGGATCTGGGGATGTGAAGTACGACCGACCGGAGTTGCAGAAGTATCAGAACATTTTGATGAACGGCGGGGTATGCGGTCGGCGGGCCTTTTTTGGACGCTTCATTCTGCGAGCCTTTGGCGTTCCGACAACAGCAAGACCCAGTCGGGGGCACGCCGCCTTGGCGCACTGGACGCCGGAAGGTTGGGTCGTCAATCTCGGAGGAGCCTGGGGCTGTGGTTGGACCAGTACACGGTACGACAAAGATGTCGATTTCCTCGCCAGTACACAGGCGCGAAGTAAACGGACCGCTTACTTGAAGGTGAAGCGTGCGCAGTGGGCGGGCGATGTGTTGGGAGAAACAAGGATTTATGGCGAAAGTGGTGGTGCACCAGCTTTTTGGAACGGTGTGGCTCTACATACCCAGCGGGCGATCATCGATGAAGAAAAAGTTGTCACCCTGGATGCACTCGGCGAAGATCTTGGAGAAGCCAACGAGCCGACAGTAGCGGAGCAAGTGATTGCGTCTCCAGTTACACCAGAAGATAAGAAGGTCACGTATAGCGGTGGTGGCGCTATTTCGATTCCGGCTGCCGCCTACCACAAGCCATCCGGAAATACGCGGGATGTCTTCGCCATGAAAAGCTTTGGCGGTGGTCTGCAAATTTTTCTGCCACGTTTCTTTCCCGAAGGTCAAACTGTTCTACGAGGCGGTACGTGGAAAGGCGATGCGAATGCATGTACTTCGGGAAAGCGTATGCTTAGCGGTGGTTATGGAAAATACGAGAACTGGGGTCTACGTGCGGCCGTATCGTCTCCCGGCACCACCGCTCCAAGTAATCTGACGCTTGATTTGGGCGATGGAGTCACGATGGAGATGGTTCATATCAAGCCCGGTACCTTCGTGATGGGTGGCGAAAGCAAAACCGATGGAAGATTTGAGTGTGTCGAGTTACCCAAACATGAAGTCGAACTTACCAATGGGTTTTACCTTGGGAAGTACGAGGTGACGCAGTCGCAATATCAGGCCATCATGGGCTCGAACCCCAGTCGATCTACGAAGGGTGAGAATTGTCCGGTTGACAACGTCGGCTTGCCAGATGCTTTGTCATTTTGTGGGAAGCTCGCCGAGAAAACCGGGCTTGATGTGCGGTTGCCTACCGAGGCCGAATGGGAATACGCCAGTCGGGCTGGCCGAGCAACGAAATGGTTTTTTGGTGATGACCCCTCACTGATCGGAGATTATGCATGGTTCAAGGGCAATGCGGGGGCGAAGTCTCATCCAGTGGGTCAAAAGAAGCCGAATCCATGGGGCCTCTTCGATATTTATGGCAATGTCTGTGAGCGAATCTCTGACACCTACGCCCGAAATTATTACAGCCTCAGTCCAAAGCAGGATCCAACCGGACCCAGCCAAGGTACGAAATCGAGTTTCGAGTACAAGGTCGTCGCACCGCAAGCAGGTAAGTATGCTTTGGCCGCTCAGGTTGTAACGGCCAACTACGAACAGCGAATCAATGTTGCGGCGAATGCTTCTGACACGCCGCTCGTTATCGAGTTGCCTTTCACTGCTGGAGATTGGCAGGAGAGTGAGTCAGTTACGTTGACGCTCAAGAAGGGTGAAAACCGACTGCGATTTTGGCGCGACCAGCCTCCGCAGTACGGAGTGGCCGTCAAGCAATTCACGCTCACCCCCGTGAGGTAGTCCTCGCTCCGATGGCTGCACACAAGGCGTTGATTAATATTGCGGTGGGCGTGATTGCGTGAACCATCTCGGATCGGCAAAGAGAACGCATCGACCGATGCAAAAAATGGTCACTTTGCTAACAACTTGCACTGATGAAATGCTGACTCGAATGATTCGCTGCACCGTTTTCGTCTTGATGCTGATTGGTTTGCCGTTTTGTGTGCAGGTGGCTGATGTCCCCGCGAGCGATGCCGACCCGCGCCCCGTGGCGATTGAGATGGGTGCACCGTTTTGTGACAACATGGTGTTGCAGCGTGAAATGCCGGTGCCGGTTTGGGGTTGGAGCAAACCGGGGACGCAAATCACTGTCGAATTTGCGAGTCAGCAGAAAACTGCGATCGCCGGAATCGCCGGCAAGTGGATGGTCGAACTTGATCCATTGCAGGCAAGTTTTTTGCCTGCCGAGATGGTTATCGTCGAAGGCGTAGGCAACAAACTTGCAATTCAGAACATTTTGGTCGGCGAGGTCTGGTTGGCGTCTGGCCAGTCCAACATGCAGTGGAAGGTCGCAAAGAGTAAATGCAAAAAGTTGGCGCAGGAATTAGCGACGGAGACTGAGGGGAAAGTTGCTCCAATTCGAGAGTTTCAGGTGACGTCCGTTACCTCGCAACTGCATCCCATCAAAAAGGCGACCGGCGTCTGGAATGATGGCAACTATGTGGAATACAGCGCGATAGCGTTTGCTTTTGCGCACAAACTCTACGAAGAGTTGCATGTTCCGATTGGCATTCTCAATTGTTCATTCAGCCAGACTGCCATCCAAGCTTGGGTGCCACGTGAAGGATTCGCGACGGCGAACGATGAGTACAGCAAAGCGATCCATTTGCAATGCCTGCAGACGGATCCTACGACACCGGAGCACAAGCAGGCATGGGATGCTTTCTACCAATCTTTAGAGGATCAGATTGCCGTTAGTGAAGCGGCGAGTAAGCGGGGCGATCGGGTGAAGGAAATCAGTGCAGCTGTTCCAGGGAATTTGAAAAGTAATCGCGATGCAAGTTGGCTGTTCAATGGTCGCCTTAGCCCTGTGGTGCCCTTCGCTATTCGTGGAGCGATCTGGAATCAAGGTTATGCAAACATGGGCGAAGGACTGCCTTATTACAACAACTTGCACAGTTTGATTCGTGGGTGGCGAGCTGTTTGGGGCAAACCCAAATTGCCCGTCTATTTCCATCAATTTTATAGTGCTGGGATGCGGGCCATTGGAAAAGAGGTTAACAAGCCTAGCATTAGCCCAACCGCCGAGATGCGATTGGGGACATGGCTGGCTCGTGACATCCCAAATACAGGGATGGCCAGCCAAATTGATATTACAGGTGGCATTCATTACCAATGTAAAGCAGTCCCTGGACAGCGATTGGCACTCCACGCGCTCAAGAAGCAATATGGTCGCAAAGTGATTGCCGATGGACCGATGTTCAAATCATATAAGGTGATCGGCGATGAAATGACGATCGAGTTCGAACATGCAAGTGGTGGCTTGTTGGTTGCGGAGACTGCCTACAATGCGACTGGACGCGAGCAGGATGCCACCGGCTATGCCGATCCCAAAGTGATCGCCAACGGTGACGATCAGGTGAAACTTTTCTTTCTGGCTGGCGAGGATCGCGTCTGGCATCCAGCGAACATGAAGATTGATGGTGACAAGGTGATCGTCGTGTCGCCTGCAGTGAAGCAACCGCGAGGTGTCTCCTATGCGACCGGCGAGGTTGGATTTCAGCCCAACCTTTACAACAAAGCGCTGCTGCCGATGACGCCGTTCATCTATTTCGATCATGAAATGGTGACCAGCTTGAATTGGCCCGATGAAACGTTGGAAGTTACTGGCGAAATCGTCGACCCCGCGACCGTCGGGAAGGTGTACGAATACCGCAAGATGCCGCTGCTGAGTGTCCAGTTTCGCGAAAATGCCGTGTTGCAGGCAGATACGCCAGTCACGATTTGGGGTTCGACCCGAAACTTTGGTGAATGGCAATCAGAGCCAGAGCAGGGTGAATGTAAGGTGCACTTTGAGTTTGGTGACATCCGAAAAATCATTGACGTCACACCTGAAATGGCTGAATGGCAGGTGACGTTGCCAGCGATGCAAGCTGGCCCAAAAAACTATCAATTGAAGGTGGCGTTCACAATTAACGGTGAGCTTGTTCACGAACGGATTGAAAATGGGATCGTCTTTGGTGATGTCTGGTACGTTGCCGCACCGGCTGTCAAGTTCAAGGTCCCAGAGTTAGAACCGTCGGACCAGATTGTGCGGATGATGGAGAACCAATCAGGGCGTGAGGGTAAAGATGCGCCGAGCCGTTTTAGCGTTTGCGTTTCAAGAACACCCAAAAATCGATTCGCGTCCTACTGGAAAGATGCATCGGGGCTGGCTGCCGCGTTCGGTCACCGAATCGCTACGAAAACGAAACGCCCTGTTGGTATCATTTTGATGCAGAGCAAAACGAACGTTCCGATCAAGAATTGGATCGCACCAAGCTTTTTAAAGGACGCTCCAAGTCTGGTTGAAGATTACAAAACAGTGGGCAGTAAGTATTTTGATAACCCCTACTACCTTGAAAATGTTCGACGTTATATCTCCGAATGGAAGCAATATTGGCGCGTGCAGATTCCCGAGATGATGAATTCGTCGGCAGTGGCCGATGGCACTTCATGGGGTCAGTATCCCTCCCCGAAGCCAGAAGTCGGTGATTCAACGGCGACTTGGACGTACAACGTTTATGTCGAATGTTTTACGCCAGCGGCTCTCAGTGGTGTTGTTTTTTTATCGAGTGAAGCAATGGTAGCTGAGGATCAGGGCGCAAATTTTGCTGCTGAGATGTCTGCATTAGGTAAGAGTTTTCAAGCAAAGTTTTCCAATCACGAAAGTGAACCAGACATTCCCTTTATTTACAGCATGCCCAGTAAGGTTCTGGCGCCTAGGATCACTCAGCCGTTGATAGCTAACAGCGAGGGTGCAAGAGGAACGAGTGTTGCAGTACAGGTCGACGACTGGCAGGCGTTGGATCGGGTGATCGAAGCCGTCGTAAAATAGGGCCATCCAAGGTGGAGAATCTGGTACCCACCGTGATGTGCACTTGAAAAAGAACAGTTCGAGTAGCGCTGCAAAGGTAGATTCCGCATGAACAAGATAACCTTCGTTTTGGTCATTCTCACGGCCACTCTATATCATGCAGGCTTATTGACGGCGGGTGATCCAATCGAGCCCTACCTCGAGCGCGGAACCTCAGGATCGTTTCGGTACGCGATCTACAACAACCAGTGGCTACTACATGGACAGCAGTGGTTTGATGAAAAGCACATCACTCGGGTAGCCATCACTGGTGTGCTGCCTGAAGCCGAAGGAGAGATTGCGATTCCATCTTCGATCAATGGGCACGAAGTTTACGGGATTGATGACAACGCATTTGAGTCGTGTAAGGGAGTGACAGGAATTCGAATTCCTAAGACGGTGCGTTTTCTTAGACCGGGCACTTTGAACGTTTGTGATGGTTTGCAACATATCGCGGTTGCCGAAGACCATCCTGAATTTGCCAGTGTTGATGGTGTGATGTTTGATAAACAGAAGACCAAGCTGCTGGCATTTGGGAGTGGTCACAGCGGAGAGTATGTCATTCCGAACCACACCACTGAGATCGGACCGAATGCTTTTGCTGGGTGCACTCAGTTGACACGCGTCATTGTTCCTGAGAGTGTGACTGACATCGGTGGACGGTCCGGAACGGTGTTTGAGGGGTGTCGCAGTTTGGAACGGATCAACCTTCCTGTTGCGGTAACCAACATCGGGCAGAAATCATTCCAGGATTGCAGCAGCCTCAAGGAGATTGTCATACCGCCCGAGATCACGACCATTCCTTTCGGACTCTTCTGGAAGTGCAGTCGTCTAAAGAGAGTGGTGCTCCCGGATGGCATCGCCAGTATTGGCAATTATGCTTTCGCAGACTGCGCCCAGTTGACGCTTGATCGTTTCCCGAAGAGCTTAACAACCGTCGGGGCCTACGCTTTCAAAGACTGCAAGGCTCTACGACCACTGACTGTGCCCCAAAGTGTGACCTCGATTGGTCGATCCGCTTTCCGAGGCTCTCCGGTAAAGATTGGTAACCAGCTGGAAACACGTGGTGGCAATTAGTTAGGCTGGAACCCTCTGGTCTGTTGACGATGGGGTCTGTTGACGATGGCCATTTAGCATCTCTGCAGATTTTGCGTTCAAGCTTGTGGAAATTGTTCGTGAGGATTTTTTCACGTGTGATTCTGCCACGCAAAAAACATCCGTATCAGGATGCACTGACTCGACGTAAAGTCTCTGACGGCAGTTCGCCAAAATGTTTCCGATAGCTTGCTGCGAACTGGCCCATGTGCCAGAAACCCCAGCGATTGCCCACATCTGCCACCTTTGTCTCCGTGGGATTTGCCATCCGTAATTCACGTCGAGTGGCATGCAGTCGATAGGCAATCAGAAACGCTTTGGGTGCCAATCCAAATCGCTCGACAAAGGAATATTCGAGTGTGCGTTGACTCACCTGTGCCGCTCGGCAAATGTCGCGGACAGTAATGTCCTCACTTGCATACTGCTTGACGTAGCGTTCGGCTCGAAGCAACGCAAGTTCACGCTTCCGTGTAGGTTTGGGGGAGCAGGATGTGTGCGCGGTGGCGATTGCGGTTAGTAAACGCGCTGGTAATTCTCGCTTTGCGAGGTTGAGCAGGGTTTTGTCGGGGAATTGATCGGCGTTGTCATTGTCATTGCGGACAATCGCGGATAGCTGGCCGAGACATTGTCGCACAGGCTGTATCGCAGAGGCCCGGCAGTGCAGCACGCTTGCATCGCCGCGCAAGTCGTCCAGTTCGGTTACGGAAAATTCATCATTGACGCTCGTTAGTAGGTTTTCAGGGAATGAGCAGGTATAGACGTGGAAGTCCACATTTGAGGTCGCTGCCAATTCACCTCCGCGCGGGAAGACCATCAGATCGTTTCCGGACACTGACATGCCCCGCCAAGAAAAATGAACCTTTGGGTGTGCTGGTACCGCAATTGTTCTTAGGCCCAGCGGTGGTGTTCCTTTTTGCAGCAGTGGTCGACAGAAGCGGGCTTCGCTGATGTGAACGTTTCCGATCCCAAGCTGCATCAGTTCTCCACGAAACGCACCCCGGCCATGCTGGAACAAATCGAGATCCCACTGGTGTGCCTCCTCCGCTAATTCGTCGAAATCAACGAATTTTCGATGAAGAGAATAGAGAGTTGGCTCGGTCAGAGGCATAGCGGTGGGCGATCCAGGCTGATGAGGTTTTTGCGTTTTTTTGATGTTGTTGCGGCAGTGTGCAGCCTATCGTATTGGTCTTTACATAGCCAGCAAACTAAGCGGGATTGGTGGTCTGTGTCCAAGAAGCGATCGAAAGCAGTTTCTCGCAAGCGTGCAATGGGGCGTCCACCCCAGCCCGCGGAAACCACTCGTCGGAACCGCGTGGTAACGCTGGTCACTAATGCGGAATTGAAACAGCTTTCGCTTCTCGCTGAGGATGAAAGCCGTTCATTTTCGTCCGTTGTTCATCGGATTTTGGCAAGCCGCTTGCAAGGACGTAAGTGACGTGATGTATCGAAGGAACTCTATTCTGAATAAAGGAAAGACTTGATGTTAAGAAGCATGCTGGGAACCTGGATTGTTTTGTTGGGGCTGAGCAGTGGCGTTTCTTTAGC
>JARGNK010000095.1:0-1972 GCA_029213145.1 Rubripirellula sp.
TCGTAAGAAACTTTCATTCTCTATCCCAAACCGGTTTATCCCGGCACACCCTGTCGACGATGTTCACCCCGATGTTCATCTTTACCTCCAGCAGAGGCCGAAGCGATTGGCTAAATCTTCTTCGTAAGAAACTTTTATTCTCTATCCCAGACCGGTTTATCCCGGCACACCCTGTCCCCTTTGTCCGTCCCTTTGTCATAGGTGCCTGTACCGGCGAAAAACCAGCTTGCACAACAGACCGGCGGCTAGCGCCGTTCCGCTCAGGAGATACTGAGCCGACGCGTAAAAAACCCGGCGAATAAAAGATTCGGCGTGTAAAGGATTCGGCGTGTAAAGGATTCGGCGCGTAAAGGATTCGGCGCGTAAAGGATTCGGCGCGTAAAGGATTCGGTCGAACGCGTTACAAACAACACCAAGTGTCGTCCGATTTGCTGGGACCGCACAAATTTGGGAGACATGATTTGGCGAAAGGCCCGACTTGAATTTCAAACCATACCGTTCGTCGCGAGATCCTGGATTCGGTTTGCTTGAACCGTACCATGAGCGACGTAGCTCTCGTCACCAAAAAAGAAAGCCGTTTGACGTTCTCGCCAAACGGTCCGATGTTAACAAAAAAAGTCGGGGCGACATGATTCGAACATGCGACCTCCTGCTCCCAAAGCGACCCAAACCGTTTTTTGGCGAAGCGTTGGAAGTGCGTTTCAACCCGTTTTTTGCGGTGAAAAACTTAACTTTGCGAACACTCCAGAACCTAACAATTGTTCCGCTAGCTTGCAAGTATTAGCAGGGTTTCAGTGCAGTGTTTGCGCCACGCTATCTCGGCAGTCGGTCACAAACGGAGGTAACAATGGTCGCCAAACAAACCGATCCCAGTCCGCAGGAAATACAAAACATCTGCGACAAGATACAAGCGAGATGGTCTGAAAAAGACCGCATCAGACGGAGAGTCATCGTCGAGCGACGATGGGTTCCGCCAATGGTGATCGTCGATAACATCCAGTAAGAGTTTGATGGTGCAACTGAATCAGCAACGCCACTTTGACGATAGCCCCCGTCAAGGGTTAGCGATTGAATTTGCACCGCAATCAGCCAACAAAAACCGGGCGTCCCGATTGGAACGCCCGTATCGCTATTGAGATTGTCGCTCTCTTTACGCTCGCTTGCGACGACGGCGAGTGCCAATCATGCCCAACGCACCGATGCCGAACAAGGCTAGGGAGGAAGGTTCGGGAACGGCGGAGACGTTCGTGGCTCCAAACTCGACGTTGTCGATTACGTCGAAGCTGTTGACGTTATTGACCGTTAGACTTGTAATCAGTTCTGCATCAGAAAAAACACCAGCAAAGCCCGCCGAGCCAGAGGGAATGGTGGCGTTAAAACTGCCCAGCAAGCCGGATACTCCAAACACGTCGACGGTGGCATCGATTGGCACTCCAAACTGACTACCGACTCCGTTGTTCTGGAACACGTCCAGCCCAACCGCATTGACTGGGACACTAAACGTCATCGCCCAACCAGCACTGCGGGGGTTATTTACACCAATGGCTTGGGTCGGATTTCCGGACTGGAAAGCAGGTGCAAGATAGGCATCTGTCCCTGAGGTCAAAGCAAACGAGACACCGGGAGTGATATTCGTGCCGGCGAGGACCTCCGAAATAGACGAGACATCTTGGAAGTCTTCCACGGCAAGCCCCGGATGAGCTACGTCAAATGCTGCTCTGGTTCCGTAAACTATCAACCCCGCCTGCACCTGCCCCGCCGTAGCGACCAGCATCGCCACGAACGCTACTGCTAATTGAATTGTTCTTCGCATGTTGCTTCCTTAACTCCGAGAAAAGAAGATCCGGGCCGCACCTTCTTGCGTCCCTCCGCACGGGAATGCATGCACACCCCCTTTAAGTGCGGTTACCCTCAACTAAAAGTGATCTGCCGTATGGACGGAAGGGGTTGTCTGGTGGGGGGGGGGGGGGGG
>JARGNK010000095.1:2014-5414 GCA_029213145.1 Rubripirellula sp.
TCGGCCTGCGGTCATTTTGATGACATAAGCAGCAGTGGCTACAAAACAAAACCGCCGCACCGGGGGAGCAATGCGATGCATCCCGATGCGACGGATTGTTTGTTCGGTCGCAACCGTTCGAGGTTGGAGAAATTCCTCTTCAGGTCGCTTCCGTTTTCGGTCAATTCGGTGCGACGTAATGACGATGCACCAAACGCCGAAAATCATGCTGCTGTTTTCAGACCGCAGATTGAACGTCGTCGGGTAGCGTCGCCACGTTCGTGAACAACAATCGTCATTCGCTGCGTGCATCGGATTCCAACTTCGTCGGACTCCATGAACCGCTCGTCGGAACGTACAATCCGAATCGGGCCGTGCGTGAACATTGTCGTGCTTAGTTTCAGCGAACCGAGAAAAGCAACGAACGTCGAGTTTCCAGAGCTTGGGATCACTGGAACAAACTCAACACGATGACCCATGAAATAGCGTTGCCCGTTATCCACCTCGCACCAGGTGCTGTGGTCTTGCAAGCAGGAATTAACGTAGGTGCTGCGGTTCATGTACCAAACTGGTTCGTCGTCGAAATCCTCGAGCAATGCGTGGCATCCCTCCCAGTCGGCAGCGGTTAGGTCGGCAATCGTTGCGGTGCTTGCCGTTTTCGTTGCGGACGCATTCAACGCCGCCGCTAAGCCAGTCACGCCACCGTAAGCCGATGTTCCAGTGCCGTTAAACGCCGCTTCATCGATCATTCGAGCGAATTCTGCGGCAACATCCGCCAAGACAATCGCACCCGCATCAGCTACCGAATCTGCGTCCAGTTCGGACGAAAATCGAGTCAGCACACCGAGTTTTCGAAGATGTCCTGTGACGGCATCAAAGGTCATATCCGACTCGGTGATTTCCGCTTCGTCGCTGCCGACCCAATATCCCGTTGTAGATGAATAAATTCGAGGGAACGTCACAACCGTATTTTCAACAGGCACAACTCGAGTGTTTCTTTCGAACGAACCAAAGTTTTCTCGTTGTGCAATGAATGCCGCATTGGTCGTCGGACTGATTGCCCAATCCCAATTGTGTTCGTTGCGAAACTCGCCATTTGCTTTGCACCACGTTTTTGCAACGTCGCCAGCTTCGTCGTTGCGTCCGTAGGCTTGCAGCACCATGCCAGCTTCGAACAGTTGCTCATCCGTAAGGTGCGGATGTTTGCGAGTTGGCCTGCCTTCTTCGAACATTGTTCGAGGGGTTGGGGCGAGGTCGCTTTTGACTTCAACAATTGACATTACTTCGATTCCTTTTTGCGGAGGTAAGTTTCAATTTCGGAAACGGACCACCGTCGAAG
Organism: Rubripirellula sp.; assembly: GCA_029213145.1. Taxonomy (GTDB): domain Bacteria; phylum Planctomycetota; class Planctomycetia; order Pirellulales; family Pirellulaceae; genus Rubripirellula. The sequence goes on from JARGNK010000095.1 coordinate 3,333, forward strand.
ATGTCCGATTTTCTTGCCCTGCGGGAAATCCCCTCGAGCAATCAAGTTTCGAATGTGCTGCGGCGTGCAGTGCATCGTTGCCGCAACTTCAGCGATTGCGATTTGCTGCAATGCTTGGATTTGTTCACGGTGCTTTGGATGTTCGACAAACATCAAATGCTCCTCCTTGGTTTTTTGAATAGTCTCATCTGTGCAGCTGCGACTCCCGCACCAACGGGTTTCTGTTTTGGTGCAATCGCCCAATTTGGGTCGTCAATTTTTTTCGCTGCGATTTGTGGCAAGCTTGAAAGCTGGTCGGGTTGCTTGCTCGCTGCAATCTTTTTGCTCGAGCCAATCAACTCATCAGCAAAACCCAACTCGACCGCTTCGGCTCCCGACCATAACGAACCATCGCTGCCTGGCCCATCGAGCCAACGAGTGATAGTCGCTTCGGGTTGCTTGGTTCTTTCTGCGTAGGCTGCCACTAGCACTTCGTCGATTTTCTCGAGCCATTGCAGACCATCTTTCACCGCTCGCTGGTTGCCCTGGATGATGGTGTGCGAACGGTGGATTCCGAATGCACTCGAGGCGTGAATGCGAACCAAGTCACCACCCATCACAATTAGCGAACCAGCGGAGAATGCGAGCGAACCAACTTCGACGGAAACGTGATGCTTGTGTCGCCGCAGTGCTTGGTAAATGCTGCATCCATCGAAGAAACTTCCGCCTGGAGTATTGACGAAGATGTCGAGCGGTCCCTTCCCTCGAATCTGATTGGCGAAGTCTTTCGCAGGGATTCCGCCACCCGCACCGTCGTCGCCAATCAGGTCATCGATTGCGATGTAGGTCGATTCGCCTCGATTCTCGATGCGGACACGAAAACCGTCTGCATTGCGTGCGGCAGAGGGCGAGAGAGCCAAAATTCGGTTGAGGTCATGCATGGTTCAAACACTCCGTTGCGTTGTTTTGGCATCATTTTACCCTAAACTGCACCTCTATGTATAGATTTATTCATTGCGTTTTGCGGACAAAAACGTAGCTGCGGCGAGCGTCATCGGTTGGGTTCGCCACCAGAAAATGACCACCCCCCCGGTACGGATCATCCAGCGATCAACTTGCGCAGGTCCGCATAACATTTGGGACCAAGTCCACGATCCATCGAGAGCGGATCAGTTAGTGGCCGATTGCAAGACAGGCAAAGCAGGTTTTGCGACGGCAAACGACCGTCAGCATGTGCCTCGGCAATAATCTTGGCAATTTTTGCGGCCCTATCACGCTCTCGCTTTTCTTTTCGTTCCCTGCGGTCAGCAATCGCTTCGGGAGTATTCCGTTCGGCGTGCAATCGCTCACGCTCAGCTTGCTCCGCTGCTTGCTTATCTGCACGTTCCTTAGCACGGTCCGCCGACCGCTGTTGCACTTCATAGGCAAGCTTCAGCCGGGATTGATAACTCTCTGCATCACCATCGAGATACGATTGAGCATAAAAAAATCGGGATTCAAACTTTCGTCCCTTCCGCATCGGTGCTGCCGCTATCGCCGCATCAATCTCTTGCTGAACTTCTTTTGGACACGCTTTCCATGCGTCTTTGAACAGTCTTTGCTTTTCAGCGGACAACTCTTCAGGCCGTCCACCGAGGTCATCGAAACGCTGCTGCCAATTTGTGGCACTGCTGTTGCTGTTTTGGTTCTTCACTTCGCTTTTCTCCTTCGCTTCCTGGTTGGTCGTTTAACGGTCTGCAAAATCGCTGCGACAAGTTCGCCGTGTTCGCTCTGATCGGAGCTTAGGAACGCCCGTAGCTCTTGTGACGCTTCGCTGATCGGTATCTGATGCAATGCGTACTCGGTCGCCGTTTGTTTCCGCAGGACGAATACCGATATTTCATCCGCATCGAATCCGCATAGCACTTTGTCGTCGCCAGCTTGTATCAACGTCATGGTTGAAACGATGGTCAAAACGGCCTCCGTCGGCTCGCTTCAAAATCCTCTGCCAGCTCTGGATCAAAACAACCAAACCACATTGGCAACATCATCGTGATGAAACTGACAAGTTGACGACTCGGGCGGGATCGCCGTGCATTCCGCCAAACATTTTTCCAGCCGTCA
>JARGNK010000095.1:5424-10148 GCA_029213145.1 Rubripirellula sp.
GGTCGCACTGACGTTTCTGATTTTGTTCCACTTGGATGCGACTTTGTTTCTGGTTTCGTAGTGGTTGAATCTCCGTTTGTTTTTGAATGTTTGATCCCTGCCTTAACCTCCTGTGATGCCATCAATAGTCCTGCCGTCGATTCGGATGGATCTTTTTGAGAGCGGTTTTCATATGTGATGAAGTCTCCCGCCCTGATCCCAAAGTCGTGAGCGAATATTGCAATCACACCGGGATCGTGCGGACCAACGAACGGAAACCAAACAAAGTGATCTTCACCACGGTCAACGTGGTCCAACGCGCAGAATGTGAACCAGACTTTGCCCACCTCCTTTGTGGACGGGAACACAAACATCGCACCAGCCGGTTCGTAATGGCTTAGGTAGTGCCCTGCGGTTAGCTGTTCAATGTCGGCGGTCAATGCGTCCAACGATTCAAACAGCACTGGCAATCCGCCACACGTCTCCCTCGGCAAATCCGCCACTGTGTCGGATTTGGATTCTTCGGGATCGGCCAACATCCGGGTTGCTTCTCGGGTTGTCGTCGCACCCTCAATTCGATCCTTGTTGGCGGCAAACTTCATGTACCTTTGGGCGGACCGCTCGCTGCCCTGGAATTCATCGGCCAGCCATCTGCCAAACTCCCCGTGCGGCAAAGAGTCTTTCACTTGCTGCAAATATCCACCGCACTCGATAGCGTGCTGGATTGCGGACCGTGCCGCCTCGGTCGCCAGTTGGTGGGAGTGGTTTGCCTTGTCTGCTAGTGCCGATAGTTCTGCTGTTATCACCGTTGTCATCTGGTCATCCATTCGCTGGTTGGGTTCTTTCAACTCTCTGTCTTTTACGTTTGTCGTCGTCGGCGTTAGCCGAAAAACGACGACCGACGTAATGTTCTGTTCTGGGAGGGTGTCGTCCGTGTCACTCCTCTTTGTTCTCCGTGTCACCCCTCTTTGTTCTCCGTGTCACCCCAGGGGTGTCGTCCGTGTCACCCCTCTTTGAACACTTGCCCCGTGATTACTCGGATGCTGCCGCGATGCCCACTGCCACGTTTGATCGTCTTGACGATGCCAGCCCGCTCTAGTTCACCCATGATCCGAATGACGCTTCGACGGTCGATTCCTGCCGCGTCGGCAATCTGCTGATTGGTTGCATCAAACTTGCAATCTGCTCCCCTGGCTTGTGCCCAGCAGGAGTACAGAACCGCTGCCATGTGACCACGGATCCCGTTTCGACCACTTGGTAGGCTTGGGATAATCACGTCTCGGATCTTGCCAAGTTGCTCGAATCGCTTTTCGGACTTCCGTTTCGTCACAGTGCAAATCCCCCATCGCTGACGAATGGTTTATTCCAATCGTCGAAGTCGCTGTGCCGTTCCGGTGCCCTGGCCTCAAACCGCATGAAGTCGCCGCAGAAGAGCAACTCGGTGTTGTGCAATTGCCCCCTGCGATTCTTCACACAATCCAAATTGATCTCACGCACCGCCTTATCGCCCTCGGTCACATCCCGCAGGACGTAGGCCGCATCGGCGTTGAACTCGATTTCGCCGGATTCCTTGAAAGAGGACAGTGACAAACCGGCATGATCGTGGCCGCCCTTTTTGCCGCCCTGCTGACGTGCTGTGGCACTCATCGCCAGCACCGCCCATTCATCCAGTGCAAGTGATCGCAGGACGTTCACGACCTCATCAACGCCGCTGCGGGTGTCACGGTCGGACGCTCGAAACTTCTGGACGTAATCAACCACCAGGATCCCTGGTTCGTCCAGAAGTGATAGTTGACCAAGTGACTCCCCATCGAATGGCGGGACCATGTGACGCACTCGAGCAATCGACGGGATCAACGCCGCTGCCGCATCCATAATCCGCTGGTATTGGTCCTCGTCGAATGACGCTGTTCGGATTAGCTTGTGGCCTACACTAGATCGCCGCGAGATTTCGCGAATCAATAGTTCGTCGATATCCATCTCGGCGTTCGCGATGTAGAGCTTTAGATCGCTGTGTTGTTCCAATGCCTCGAAACAAATTTGACTCGCCAGTGCGGTCTTGCCAGTGCCGGGTGGGGCACCGATGAACGTCATCTTCCCTGGTGCTAGAACGAAGTCGTCGCCAGCAATCCCGCAGGAATACGAAACTTCCTTTTCGCGGTTGGTAATTCGTTCGGTCAATTCGACCAACGCGGCGGATGATTTCTTGAATGTCATTCGCCACGCCTGCCAATCAAATCACTGGGAGGATCGCTGACGAACACGGTCGGTCGTGCGTGCGGGATGCAGATCCCACGTGCGTCTTGCCATTCAACGTCCGCTGACGTGCCGCGACGGTCGGCTAGATACAAGCAGATCCCAATTGCCGTCAACTGCTGAGATAGCGTGCCTGGCTCGCTGTGATGCGGTGTTGGCGCTGGCGGTTCCTTGTAGACGACTGGACGATTGTGTCGCGGATTCGGTCTTGCTTCAGTGCGGTCGTTCGGTAACATGATTGCACTCCGTTGCTTCGCCGTGATGTGAGTTATCCAATTGCCTGTGACCCAGAACTGCCTCTGGGTCGCAGGTTTTTTCTTGCGCAAAATCGCTCTCGGTCTTGCGTTTCTTCATCGCGGTCGCGGTTTCGAGCGGCAGCCGCGCGTTGTGCGATTCAACCAGCAACTGCGCAATCGCAAATCGCTGCTGACGCAGGATTTCTTCGCACTGATCGCAGATGCAAGCGTGCGGGACTCCGTTGCAGACGATCACTGGTCGTCGCCTTCATTCGTCGCCGCAAGAAATGCGTGCAGACGCTGGACGCTGGTCATGTGCTGCTGACCAACCTTGATGGTTTCCAATCGGTGACCTCGCAGACCTCGATTCGTCCATCGCCAAATAGTGGCGTAGTGCAGCGGTCCCTGACCGGGAGCGCGGGGGACTTCTTTTGTCGCCTGCCGCAGAGTAAGCAGGTCTTCGGTGAGAATGTTTGTATTCGCTGCCATCGGTAACCTCCGATTCTGGATGCGGAGGTCTGCCAATAAAAAACGGCAGAGCGACTCCACACCAACCTTGTTGGTACAGAATCGAACTGCCGACAATCAGAACGATGAAACGTTAGCGTTAGCCTAGGTCTTCCAGTTAGGAGCCGGTTACTTTGGTACAGATTGCAGTCGGCTAACTTTTCGCATCTTAGGGTGCGTGCAAGCGTCGTCAACTACATTCGGCTAGGTTTCTTGAGGTTTCCGCTGCGATGACCGCTTTGGATTCGTTGACCTTCGCGTAATGCTCCGTCATGTCGAGGCGAGAATGACCCGCTAACGCCTGCGCCGCCTCTGGTCCCGCTACATCGCGGACAGTCTGCAAAGCGCGGTGACGCAATTCGTACGGAGTCCAATGAACGCCTACCTTTTCGCATGCTCTGGCAATGTGCCTGCGGTAATTGTTTTTGTTCCAATCACTGTCTTTGGAGGTCTGAAAACACGGTTCCTCGGCATCACCAAACAAGTACGGTGCGAGCGCCTCCAGTGCATCACCGAGGATCGGGACCGATTTTGCTTTGCCGTGATGCGCCGTCTTGTGGATATCTGGTCGATAAAACCAGACCTCTCCGCTGCGGTCGATGTCGCATGGACGCATGCGGAATAGTTCCGATGGACGCATCGCGGTCGCCAGCTGGATTCTGACCATCGCGGCCACTTCGTCGCATAGGTGCGGCAACGTCTTTTTGACCGCTTCTAGGTCCGCTGGTTGGCGTTTGGCGTTCTCCCTCGCCTCTCCGTACTTCAGCGGTGCGAGGCACTCCAGACCCGTGATAATGGACGCTGGCGCTAGTTCGCGAGCGACTCCGTAGCGAAACACTCGGATGACAAAACGGACCAGTTTGTTGACGTAGGAGCGGCAGTTTCCACGAGTGACCAGAACGTCGCGGATGGATTCCAGTTTCCTCGGACCAAAGGTGTCCGCTGGGATTTCGCCAAACTTCGTTTCGATAAGATCCAGAAGGTTGGACCGCCAACCGTGATCGCCAGAATTGTGCTGGCACTTGGGAAGTTCGCGAGCGCGGTAATCCGCGACCAGATACTTCACTAGGATGTCAGATTCCGCCATCCGTACAGTGACGACATCCGTTCCTGGTGCTTTCTTTCCGTTGGCGTTGTACTCCGCGAGCAGTGCGTAGTACTTGGCGTAAGACTCTGGCGTACCGTGTTTGCCGAGATAGAAATCTTTGTGGTCGAGTCTGACGACTGCCTGACCGCTGACGTGAAAAGAGTACGCTGGAGCGGTCGATTTTGGACGTGGCATCTGGACAACCTTTCGTTTCGCAGTAGTCGCCTACTGCGTAACTATTCAAAAGGTGATCCGCACGCCACACTGGCGGTAATCCCTAAGTCGGGAATTCGGAACGGGTTAGAAAAAGTCGGGGCGACATGATTCGAACATGCGACCTCCTGCTCCCAAAGCAGGCGCTCTAGCCAAGCTGAGCTACGCCCCGCGACTTTGATTTGGCGACAGATTAACGGACTCAGCTGTTTTCGGAAAGGTTCGTCTGGATGCTTCACGAATTTTGGTCAACAAAGTGCCAAAATTTCCCAATTACAGCCGAAAATTACCGCATCGGGAGGCCAAAAATTTGACTGACAGCCCTTTTCGTCACCCTTTGGACGGTCCCGTGGCTAGGAAATACCCACCCAACAACCGATTCGCCACGCAGAATCGACCGATTCGAGTGGCATCAGCCTAGATGAAATCTAGCAATTTTGGCCCGC
>JARGNK010000095.1:10248-30770 GCA_029213145.1 Rubripirellula sp.
TGCACCGTGAGCCTGCTGCACCGTGAGCCTGCTGCACCGTGAGCCTGCTGCACCGTGAGCCTGCTGCACCGATGCACCGCAAGATTTGCTCAGAAACGATTTCGCTAGTTCGCGGTGAAGTCTAGGATTCGAATCGCGTTGCCTTGACTCAAAGAATTTCGGTCTTTTCCAACCCGCAGGATTAAACGATGCTCGCCCGGCTTCAAATCGGCAGCCAACATCACCGTTCTGGGGTAGTGCAAGCGGGCACTGAAGCGATGATACAAATCGACCGACTCGAAAGGGCCACCATCGATCGAATATTCGACCATCCCAGCATCTGGTCCCGCCAACACAAACAGGCCGATCGCTGTCCCCTCAAAATCAAGCGTCATCGTCGCACCGATCGCCTGAGCACAAAGTAACTTTCGGTTTTCGAAACGACCGCGGACCGGCCCAGAAATGGCTTTCCAATCGGGCTGCTCGTGAATCCATTGCTCGTCGACCTTCGCGGCGGTGACTGGAACCAGGCGGCCGCTCGCGTAGCTCGCTGGATCAATCGCTTTGACAAGTCGTGCCGATTCTGGTGGGGTCTCAGCCAGTGGCGATGCCCAAGCCGTGTCGAGCAAGTCGATCATCAGATCTGCAGTCAACTGATAACCCGCTGGCTTGGGATGGGTACCGCCATACTCTTCCCACGTCAAATTCTTATCAGAAATGCGTTCAGCGACTTCTTGGGCAACCCCGATGCTTGCGACGCCATAGCGTGAGGCAACTCGTTCATGAGCATTCACACTCACTGGAACACGACCTTGCTGTAACGCTTCAAGAATCGGCGGGTTCACAAAATGCGTCACGACAATGTCCATCGCTGGATCGTGCGTTTTGGCGTGACGGATAATCCCCTCCATACCGCGAATACAGTCGCGACGGGCATGCGCTGCGTCTTGATCGTCATTCACGGCAAATTCAACAAAGAACAAATCGGGATCATGAGCAAGTACATCCCGCTGAAGACGAAACGCGCCAGTCGTCGAGCAGGTTGAACTGATCCCCGCGGCAATGAACTCAAACTCAGTCTCCGGAAAACGCTTTCGAAGATATTCACTAACGCGATCACGATAACCAGGATTCTCGGTGATTGATCCACCCATGAAGGCAACCGTCCCCTTGCCTTCTTTTTCGAAGACACGCCGCGAGTGATCCAAGTCGCTCCTCAAATGAACGTTCGTGGAAGCCGGTAAACGAAAACCTGGATCATGATCGAGGTACTCAAGCGACTGCAAAAATCGGTGCAATCGATGGATTGTTTTTTGAAAATACTCACCGGGCACACCTTCACGCCCATAATTGAAAAATCCGTGCCCAGCTCCCGGATAGGCAACCAACTCACAGCGATTGCCGGCGGCAATTGCAACTTCGGCGTAGCGTTCGGCGGTGACAAAAGGAACGGTGGTGTCAGCAATGCCGTGAAAAACAATCGTCGGCGGTGCCTCTGATTGCACCTGATGAATCGGCGAAATCAGTTCCGGTTCGACTCCGGCCCGCGACTTCATCGCCGCCATCGCTTCGGCGTCCGCCTCATCCTGTTTGTAGGGTGCGAGAATCAAAGCGGGATTAAACAACGCCATCGCATTTGGACGGCTGCTAATTTTGGAATCCTCCGGATCTTCGCCCAGCCCGGAAATCACGCCCGTGCAGGCCGCAATGTGCCCGCCCGCCGAACCTCCCCCAGCGACAATCCGGTCGGGATCAATCCCCAATCGAGCCGCATTGGTTCGGATCCAACGCACCGCACTCTTCGCATCCTCCACGCATTGCAGTGCCAACGTTTTGTGACGGCTGAGAACCCGATAATCGGCCGTCATCGCGACCATACCTTGCTTGGCAAGGTATCGGCAATGCTGCGCAAATTGTTCGGGCGAGCCCCCTCGCCACCCGCCGCCAAAAAAGAACACAACCGCTGGACGCTGATCCGTCGCCTGATGATTCTCCGGTTCAAAAATCCAAACCTTCAGCTCCACCTCGTCAATCGTCTTGTAGACCTCACTCCGAGCATCGTTGATTTTTGGAGGATAAGAACGCTGGGCCGTTGCCGACTGGCCTCCCCAAAAAATCACTAATGAAGCCGAAACAGCAGCCAAGAAATCACGAATCATTATTTCGATCGCATCGTTAGGAGATAAAGATAGAAAATCGGACGGTGTTATCCAGCATTCAAATCAGACAATTAGAATTCGCTGTTGGCTAGACCGCACCGTAGGCAACCATGGCGTCGGCGATCTTTGCGAAGCCGGCAAGGTTGGCTCCGTCGATGTAATCAACTCTTTCACCGTCTTGGCCAAACTTAACGCACTTCTCATGAATGTCTTTCATAATCGTCTGGAGCTTCGTATCCACTTCTTCATGACTCCATGATAACCGAAGGGCGTTCTGACTTTGCTCCAATCCGCTGACTGCAACACCTCCAGCATTGGCCGCTTTGGCAGGCGCAAACAGCGTTCCCGCATCACGAAACGCATAGGCAGCGTCCAGTTCCGTTGGCATATTCGCCCCTTCGGCCACTGCCTGCAGCCCGTTGCCAATCAAGGTGCGAGCGTCTTCCAAGTCAAGCTCATTCTGCGTCGCACAGGGCAAAGCGATATCGACGGGCACACCCCAAGGCCGTACCTGATCATGAAACGTTGCGTTGGCATATTTCGTCGCGTATTCCGAAATCCGACCGCGGCGAACCTCTTTTAGATCCTTCACAAATGCAAGTTTTTCCGCGTCTATTCCATCGGGATCGTGAATGAATCCACCCGAGTCGGATAATGTGACGACCTTCCCCCCAAGTTCCGTCGCCTTCTCGCAGGCATAAATCGCAACGTTTCCCGAACCTGAAACAGAAACCGTTTTTCCCTTAAAAGAATCGCCAAGTCGATTGAGCATGTTTTCGCAAAAATAGACGCAACCGTAACCGGTTGCTTCCGTTCGCACCAAACTGCCGCCGAACGCGAGTCCTTTACCGGTGAGCGTCCCAACGAATCGGTTTGCAAGTCGCTTGTATTGGCCAAACAAGAAACTGATTTCACGTGCGCCGACCCCGATGTCACCGGCGGGGATATCCGTGTCTTCCCCGATGTGCCGATGAAGTTCAATCATCAACGATTGGCAGAAACGCATCACTTCGCGATCACTCTTACCCTTGGGATTGAAATTTGATCCTCCTTTCGCCCCGCCCATCGGCAAGCCGGTCAAACTGTTCTTGAAGATCTGCTCAAAACCAAGGAACTTTAAAACACTTTGCGTCACCGAAGGATGGAATCGCATTCCACCTTTGTACGGCCCGATCGAGTTATTGAATTGAACTCGCCACGCGCGATTCGCTCGCAAATGCCCCTCGTCATCCTCCCAAGTGACGCGGAAGATCACGATCCGATCAGGCTCCGTCAAACGCTCAAGAATTTGTTCCCTCTTGTACCGCGGGTTGTCCAGGACATAGGGCATGAGTGAATCGACCACCTCATGCACCGCTTGGTGAAATTCATGCTCTCCCGGATTCCGCTTCTCCAGTCCTTGCATAAATGCTGCCACTTCAGTTTTCACGGCAGGATTCATTGATCGGTTCATTGAGCACAACCTCGTAACGGGAAGAGAAGAGTGGAATAACCCCAATCTATGATAACGCCCCCTCTCGTCGGGTGGGTTCCGAAACCGAATTCGCTTTAACACACCTTCCTAGCTGCAGGCCTGCACGAACAAAACCGTTAAGCATCGATCTAAGCGGCGCGGGATGCATCTCCCCGCACGATATATCACCCCGCATGCCCATCTTGGCACCTTGATTCCACCTTGGGCCAATCTGTGATGCCGAAATCCGGCCTATAAACTCGGGATTCGATTCAGCGTGTAGTAAGCATTGGGATGCAAGAGCGGCATTCCGTCCTCACTGCGAATCCCTTCGGCCACCAATTCATGAACAAACAATTCGCGCAATCCATCTACCGTTAAATACACGCTCAAGCGATCGTCCGAAACCGTCGCACTGGTCACCTCTAGTTCTGCCTTTTGAATTTCATCACTGCCATAGGCCGAGTGATACAGGTAGGTGTGGCTGGCCATCTTGTACGAGTCCAGATTCGCCGCTGATGCAGGATCAACCGGACGCGTGAATACCAGCTCGAATCCGTCAGGCTTCGCCCGCATCTCCAGAATCTCCATCGGTGTCTTGCCAGTCCAAACCAACCGCTGCAACCCATAACTGGCAGTTCCCAAACTACTCCAGCCACGATTGGTCAAACCAACGAACATGCTGCCGTCGGCACCTTGCAGCAATCTCAATACAGCAGAAGCAAACCCTAAACGAAAAGGAAAACAGGCACCCTGATACTCGCCATCGATTTTTTCGAGAAAAACGCGATTCACCCCGGCTTGAGTGAACTCGCCCACGAACAGCTGGCCGGAAAAAGGACCAAACTTACCGCCACTGGCGTCCAGCATAATGTCGGTCGCCGATTGTCCGACTTTCTTGTAGGGGAACCAAACTGCTGGCGGACGAAGATGTGGAATCTCCTTCAACGCCGTCGGTAGGGGCAGACCACTGGGAACTTTCTCGACATTTCGAATGGGTGAGCTGGGATCACCAATCGAAGCTAGCGCCTCGGCGTGATGAAAGAATGCACCGGGCCGCATGTGATGCAAGGAGTTGGTTGCAACCCAGTTGCCTTGCTGATCGGTATAGAACATATCGCCTTGCGAGTTCGCCCCTAAACCAGCCGGCGAACGCATGCCGGCACAGATCGGCTGCAACTGCCCGTTCCCGTTGAGCTTCATCCCCCAACCACGCCACAGGCCCTGTTTGTATCCAAGGGCCGCATTGGGTGTGACCCGTTTCAATTGCTCACCACGTAAGCCGAGTCCGATATTCAGGGTGATCCACAAGTCACCATTGCCATCGCGTTTTGGACCGTAGGCATATTCGTGGTAATGCCCTGTGACACCCCATCCCTTGGCTGCCGTTAAATACTGATCCGCAACATCATCATCATCCGTATCGCGAAGACGCGTCAATTCACTCCGTTGCGCAACATAGAGATCCCCTTGATGATTGAGTAATCCAAGTGGCTCATGCAACGAGGTGGCAAAGCGACGATAGGTCACTGCAGAAGGCGGATCATCATACACGCCCTCCAAGAACCAAACTTCACCCTTCCGGATCGCAACTGCTAATCGCCCATCGTCAAGAAAATCCATCCCACCAATTTCTAGTGCCAAACCGTTCGGCGCAGGCTTCCAATGCTTCGACCGCGAAGTGGTCGAAGCCGCCGAGGTTGCAACGGAAATCAAACGGTAGTATTCGTTCTCACCAGCAAACGTGCGAGCTGAAATAGGACAAACAGCCAACGCCAAAATCACGATCAAAAGAAGCCGCATCACCACTGATACTCCAAGCTGAGGGTGCAAGGCGGATCTAGAACAATCCACTGCCGTGTCGCGGCATCCGCCTGAGGAGGTGCCGCCAAACGAATCCTGTCACCAGACAGGCGAACCACTAAACCCGCCTCGTTCTTAAAGGCCAATGATCCGCCCGATTCAAACCCCGAGCCCCGCGGCTCGAAGAGTGAGCCAATTTGGTCTGAATTCAATTCTGCCTTCAATCGCCAGGTTGGCGGTACTTGCCATCGCAACGGCATCACTTTGCCATCATTCGCTTCTGAGTTATCCGGCTCGTCTCGCTCAACGCGGACATGCCGATTCAAAACAGAATCGCCAGGTTCAATCTTGTCTTCAACACGATAGTCCCCCAAGCGGTACAACATCGTCGGAACCCCCTCCGAATCAAGCTTGTATCCAGAGAATGCCGGAGTGACTGAAACCGGTGGATCGTCGTTCAGCGGATTCGTCCCGAACCACCTCGGTCCATCGGAATCGATCGAGAGCACTTGGGTCCCGAGTGGTTCTGCGGGAGGCGTGAAACGTTCAAACCACGTTCCCCTTGCATCAAGAAACCGCCCCCGCCAACCAATTGCGGGACGGCACGCCTCGCTATCCCATGCGTAGTGAATTCCGGCCGAGAAACCAACCGCGATGGCATGGGTTCCCGCCTTATCCATAAACGTCCGCAAAATCAGAGGACGATCAGTGGGCGACAATTCATAGTCACGCGAGTGCGTCTGACGAATTTTCTCAGGTAACGAACCCTCGTTTAATTGTCCGAGATAATACCAAAGCGAGGCGATCTGCTGGTCAACGTTTCCGCTGAGCAACTGTGGTGAATTACTTTTGCCATCGGGAAAAAATGTCGGCATCCTCGTCCGGCTTTTCAGTTCGGCAGGATTCAAGACGAAGGCTTGGAACCAATCCGGGCGCACGCGTGACGTGATACCATTCAGATCAATCCCCACGACTCCAGGCACAGCTTCCCCGGCAAACAAATGGCATTGAACACATCCTGTGTTGGCCAATTGTTGCCCAGCGGACAACCATTCTGCCATCTGCTGCTTGTTCGGTTTTGGCATCGCCTTTGATTGGTTTTGCACGTGTTCACTGTCAGCGATTTCCAACAACTTCGCCAGATCGTTGATCGCACCGGAATGATAAGCTGGCATCCGTATCGTTAGGTAACTTCGATAAGGGGTGGTCTTCGCGGCGAACACTCCCGCCAAAGTCTTGGCGGTCAGTTTTGCTCCGACCCCGGTCAAAGGGGGTGGCAAGCGGCCTTCATCACCTAAGTCCACCTGGCCAACCGTTTCGAAATACGCTTTTCGAAAACGGCCAACTCCCCCTAAAGCGATCTCATCCCGGTCGGTCGCTCTCGCGTGACAGCCAACGCAATTGTGCTGAATCAACTGGTTGCGAACGACCAGCTTTGCATCCCTGCGTTTGACTTGCCCCGCTTTGGCATCAAACGCACGAGCCATGCCTTGCCGAATCGCTTCTTGCTGCTCCAAATCCAAACTGTAAACCGGCATATTGCCCGTTGGGGCATCGACGCAACTTTTGCCAGCGGAGAAATCAAGCTCGCTTAACGGCATCGCAGCGGGGGGACGATTCGCGCCGTTTGCATCGTGACAACTGGCACATTTTAGTTGCTCGAACCACTGCCTCCCTCGCTCAATCAAGGTTCCGTCGACTGCACCACCTACGCTGTCCCCCGCTAGGCTTTCCTGTGCCGGACTATCCTGAGTTGGAAATCCATCGGCCTCGCCGGTCAGGCGCATTAAATGGGACGCGATATCGGCAGCTTCGTCAGGAGCCAGTCGCAGATTGGGCATCCGGCCACTTGGGCGAACTCGGGCCGGATCAAGCAACATCATCGTCAGAGATCGACGCGTGTATTTTTTGGAAACGTCGCCATGAGGTATTGAAGCAACTCGCCGCGCCATCGCAGCCAATCCTAGTTCTTCGATTTCATCCTGATCGAGTCGTTCCAGAAGCTCATCAACTGCAGACGGAGTCGTATCAACGGACTCATAACCCTGGTCGGGCTGATGACAGGCAACACAACCGACGGTGTGATACAAACGTTTCCCCCGCTCGGGATCACCATGCTTCCAAAACTCGTAAACGACCGGTGTCGCACCTCCCGCCTTGATCGTTGCGAACGGTCGTTGTTGTTTTGAGAGAAACGCAACGAGTGCTTTGATCGCTTCGGCTTTACGTTGCGGGCTAAGATGCTGCATCACATCCGGCATCGTGGTTCCCGGATCGATCGCCGAAGGGTCCGCGAGGTAACGGGTTAACCAAGCCCTTTGAAAGCTCAATCCTGCTCCCTGCAGATTCGGCGCGCCTTTCCGGCGGCTCCAATCGGCAGCGAAGGGATGACACGCAGTGCAATTCAGCTCGTTCACCAACAGTTCGCCCGCATCGGCGGCTGCTAACTCGCCGTGCCGTGCGAAGCGTTCAAACCCGATCACAAATGGTTCGGCGACAACGCCCTCAGAAAGGATCACTGCTGCGAGGGGCAAAACCAATGCCAGGTTCCAGCCACCGGACAATGACAGATACTTCAACACGTCCGACCTCCATCGAAACATTTTCATCAGCTTACCTGTCCGATCAATGCACGTAAGATCGTGGCAGCGATCGAAAAATAAACCACGATCATTACCAAACGGGTCAAAATCGGAGTAATGAGAGCGAGGTTACTGATCATTCGGTCCCCCGTTTCAGTTGATAACTGCGTGAACGCTTGGTCAAGCGTACCTGACAGTTCGCCAGCATCAATCGTTGCTCGTTGATCCCTCGTCAAAATTCGCACATTGGCGAAGGCTTCCGAAACACTCGCCTGATTTTCAATCGCAGCGGCTGCTTGTAGCAGATCTATTTTTGCAGCTCGGTTTGTCACGGCCGCAGCAGCGGTTTGAATCATCGATTCCACCCGATATTCGCCAACCGAATACATCAGCGACAAAATTCGAAAAAAGCGGTTGATTGCGATATCTTTTTCCAGCTCACCAAGCATCGGAATATTTAAGCGAAGCTCATCAACCCACACGAGGATCGGCGGCAAAGTGATGATCAAGAAAAACACAACGAGTTTTAGCCACCCAATGATTTCTTGAATCGCCAATCCAATCGCGCCAAGGGGTGATCCCAGAACAAACAAGATACATACACGCACCACCGACCCGAACAGAAAAATCACCAGGGGATAAAGCCACAACTTCCGAAGGGCAGCGGCAGGACCGGCTAACAACTTGCAGTGCGATTCGAGGAATTGAAATGCATCAACAAGCCGCCCAGACTTTTCCCCCGCCCGCACCACCGGCAGGTAGAAACCAGGCAAACGATCATGAGCAGGCGTGAGTGCTTCGGCCAACGACGCTCCGCCTCGCATCATTTCGGCCGAATGGGCCCAACGGGTGGCAAATACGGTTCCTGCGAGTGACTTCACGCAAAGCTCCATCCCGCGAATCAGATCCGAGACGGTGCGGACACAGGTTCCGAAATCGTGGGAAAAACGAGCGAGTGCTTCATAGGGATAGCCCAAAGCCAAGCGCCACCGCTTGATCGCGTGCTCGCGAGCCTTGCGGTAGAGCCACTGCGGCAACTCACTATCAGGAAAAGATTTCTCACTCATCGGCGACATTGTAGACGTTCATTTGCTGTTTGTTGGGGGCTCAGCAATGGAAGTCCCGCGTTGTTCGGTAACCGACGCAGAACGCCCAAAAACAAACGAAAACTTCCCGGAAAATACGACCAGCTCCCCGAATCTCACCACAACAGTGAGTTCGATCTTCTGCTGCAAGCAATCCCTTCGCAGCTAGCAGCAATCCTGGTTCACGGGCTGCCACACATTCTCCCCTAAGGCGAGCCCAATTCTCCCCAAAGGCGAGCCCAAGCGGTGTGAAACCGATGGGTCTATGGCTGTTGACAGTGGCGTCCTAGAATCTTCGTTGAACCAGACGCATCCTCGTTCCCGTCCGATATTTTCATGCCGCGCTACAATCCGTCCGAAATCGAGCCACGCTGGCAAGCTTACTGGGAAGAAAACAAGACTTTTGCAACACCGGCATTGCCGAGCGGTAAGAAACGCTACGTTCTGGATATGTTCCCCTATCCGAGCGGCGATGGATTGCATGTCGGTCACCCGGAAGGCTACACAGCCACCGACATCGTCTCGCGTTTCGCGAGGCTACGGGGTGAATGCGTGCTGCACCCAATGGGTTTTGATGCATTTGGCCTGCCGGCGGAAGAACATGCTATCAAGACAGGCGAACACCCAAGAATTCAAACCCAGTCCAACATCGACAACTTTACACGCCAGCTCAAAATGCTCGGTTTCAGTTACGACTGGGATCGGATGGTGTCGACCACCGACGAAGATTACTTCCGCTGGACGCAATGGATCTTTCTTGTTCTGTATGACACCTGGTTTGACAGCGAAGCTCAGCGGGGTCGAGCAATCGCAGAATTACCGATCCCCTCCGAAATAGCGTCGGCGGGTGAAGCAGCGATTGAACAATACCGGGACGCAAATCGCCTAGCCTATCAAGATGACGCCTTGGTAAATTGGTGCCCCGCCCTCGGTACGGTCCTGGCCAACGAAGAGGTCCAAGACGGAAAAAGTGAGCGAGGTGGGCACCCGGTCAAACGAATTCCGCTCCGACAATGGATGCTCCGGATCACGTCTTATTCGGAGAGATTGCTGGAGGGGCTGGACGATCTGAATTGGCCTGTCGGCATCAAAAAATTGCAACAGGACTGGATTGGTCGGAGCACCGGTGCGGAAGTTGATTTTTACATCGGCGAATCTGCTGGCATTGACCGTTGGAAAGCAACACGCGTCGAATCGGGATTCCCACAAGAAGCAGGCGAGGATGCCCTGCGGGTTTACACAACACGGCCCGACACTTTGTTCGGTGCCACCTACATGGTTGTCTCCCCCGAACATCCAATGATCGAACGATTGGTGACGTCGGAACAAGGCGAGGCCGTACGAGAATATTGCGAGCAAGCCTCATTTAAGAGCGACCGGGAACGCACCGAAGGAGACCGCGCAAAAACCGGTGTTTTCACCGGCAGCTACGCAGTCAATCCGGTCAATCGCAAGTTGATCCCAGTTTGGGTGGCAGACTACGTGCTGGCCGGCTACGGCACGGGAGCCATTATGGCGGTCCCAGCGCATGATGACCGCGATTTTGAATTCGCAAAACAGTACGCACTGGAAGTCGTCCCTGTCGTTGACCCACCTGCCGATCATCCCCAACGTGGCGAGATATTGGCCGGTGACGTTTGCTTCGTTGCACAGGGAACCGCGATCAACAGCGGTGAATTTGATGGCAAGCAAACTGATGAAGTGAAAGCGTCCGTAACCTCTTCCCTGGCTGAGCAGGGGCAAGGAAACCACGCAGTCAATTATAAGTTGCGAGATTGGCTGTTCTCTCGCCAGCGGTTTTGGGGAGAGCCGTTCCCAATTCTGCACGAAGTTGATGACGCAGGAGAATTGACCGGCCGGAAGCGGGCTGTCGCGGTAGAAGATCTTCCGGTTCAACTACCCGAGCTAGAAGATTTCAAGCCGCATGGACGGCCCGAACCACCATTGGCGAAAGCCGACGATGACTGGCTATACGTGACGATCGACGAGAAACGCTATCGCCGAGAAACCAACACGATGCCCCAGTGGGCTGGTTCCTGTTGGTATTACCTTCGTTATATCGATCCCAAAAACTCGGACGCCATGATCGACCCAGCCAAGGAAAAGGCTTGGATGCCAGTCGATCTCTACGTTGGTGGAGCCGAGCACGCCGTATTGCATCTGTTGTATTCCCGATTCTGGCACAAAGTCCTCTTCGATCGAGGACATGTCAGCACGCCGGAACCCTTCAATGCACTGATCAATCAGGGAATGATCTTGGGGGAAGTCGAATTTACTGGCTATGTGACGGAGGACAACTCGGCCGTTTCGGCCGCAGATGTACGACGTGATGCAGAGGGCAACCTGTCCTCCAAGACCGGGCAAACCGTCACCGCTGTCGTTCTATCGGACGACGCTGTCGAGAAAAAAGGCGAGGGATTCGTGCTGCAAAGCGATCCTCAAATCCGCGTCGACAGCCGCGCCCACAAGATGTCCAAGAGCCGCGGAAATGTTGTTAATCCAGACGAAGTGGTTCGGGAGTACGGCGCTGACGCACTGCGTTTGTATGAAATGTTCATGGGGCCACTCGAAGCAACCAAGCCCTGGGCGATGACTGGTGTTGGGGGCGTGCGAAACTTTCTCGACCGCGTTTGGCGAATGATCGTTGACGCCAAATCAGATGAATTCAAATTGAACGCTTCGTTGACCGACCAGCCGTGTGACGAAGATCAAAATCGAATGCTGCATCGAACCATCAAGAAAGTCACCGAAGATACAGATTCGATGAGCTTCAATACCGCGATTGCGCGAATGATGGAGTTCACCAACTTCTTCACACGCTCTGAATCACGCCCGATTTCCGCGATGAAACCATTTCTCATCTTGCTTTCGCCGTACGCTCCCCACTTGTGCGAAGAGCTCTGGAGCCACCTGGGGGAATCAGACTCGATCGCCGCTCAAACCTGGCCAAGCTGGGATGAAGCGGCACTGGTTGAATCGAGCATTGAAGTGCCGATCCAAATCAACGGCAAAGTCAAAACGAAGATTCGAGTCGCGGCCGATGCCAGTAAAGAAACGATCGCCGAAACCGCTCTCGCCGACGACAAAGTGAAGACGATGCTCGACGGCAAAACGATCGTCAAACAAATCGTCGTGCCGGGACGGCTAGTCAACCTAGTGGTCAAGTAGTGAACCAACCGTTCGCACCACCGGCGTTTCGAATCACCGGCGTTTCGAAACACCCAGTGGCAATCGTTTGCAATTGCATTGAGTTACGCGTTGCTATGTTTACCCCGTAGGCACGAACGCATCCACGTTTTGATCAAGCGTCGTTCCGCAAGCGCCCGGGCCCAGTAAATCAGGATCCAGTAAATCAGGATCCAGTGAATCAGGCCCCGATAAATCAGGGCTCGAGTGTGTCAGCTAACCGATCAGGCCCAAAGAGGCGTGCGATTCTTATTGCTCGAATTCAACGACTTGAAGATCAGGATGCTGCTCCGCTAATTCATCGATGACGTCAAAACCGATGCTGGTATTTGCGACGTTCAAATACTTTAATTTTGGCAGTTTACCGAGTGCTCGAAAGCTATCGTCACCCAATTGGGTACCAGCGACATTCAAACGCTCTAGCTGCTGAAATTTCAGCAAAGTTTCCAGCGATTCATCGGTGATATTGGCCGCTTTAAGATTCAATTCGACAAGATTCGTCAAATCGCTCATCGCCGCGAGCGACTCGTCGTTTGCTTTCGTTTCCCAGAGATTCAGGTAGGTCAAATCGGTCAGCTTACCGATCCCCTTCATACCCTCGGCTGAAACCAAGCGGCATTCGCTGATGTCCAAGTACGTGACGGGGAGTTCCGAGATTGCCTCGACGCCAGCATTATCGAACGACGATTCGCGTAGTTCCAAACGCGTCAGATTCTTCAAGCCGCGAACATGCTGAATCCCTTCGCCAGTGACGTCACATCCACGGATTCGTAGACGTTTTAGCTTTTCGAAATTTGCGACATTCTGCATTCCCTCATCACTGATTTTGGTGAAATCAAACTGGATCCCTTCCAGCGTTTTGGTATCCGCCAAGGCCGCCAAGGCACCGTCGCTGATTGTCGTGCAGTAATTCACGTTCAGCTGCTTCAACGGCAAAGCTGCGATTTTCGTGACTCCAGCATCGCTGATATTCGCTTTTTCTAATTGGATATCGATGAGTGAACTGATTTTTGCCAGGTGTGTTAGCCCCTCGTCGCTGATATTGGTATTTCGAAGGTCGATCGCACGCAGTTTGGAGGATGCAGTGAGCGGTGCTAATCCTTCGTCGGTGACATTCGTTCGGCGTAGAAATAGAACTTCTACGTTGGGGAGCTCGCTGATAATTGCGACCGTGGGATTGCCAACGGCCGAGTCAGACATTTCGATCCGTTTCAGATTTTTTAGATTGGCAAGGACGTCGGTTCCATCGTCGGTCATCGCCTGACCGGTCAACAAAAGGCTAGTGAGGCTAGGAACACCCACCAAATTGGCCAGAACCTCTCGTTTCGCAGCCGCGTCGATGGATGCTGAAACCTCTGTGACAGCCCCCTCGCTGTTTCGGGTGAGTGCAAATCCTGCTTCCTCGAGGGCAGCCACCATCGCCGGGTCGTCCGGCTGGGCTGGTTCCGGCTCAACAGCTGACGGTCCCTCCTGTTCGGCGACAGGCTCGGGTATTTTTCGGTCACAGCCAGCCAAAAACATACTCGTAGCCAGGGCAAATGCGAGTGGAATGCTAATTCGTTTCATTATCTGGTCGAATGTCTGTTCGAATGGAAGGGGAGCGTGGGAGAGACACAGCCGTAAGGTTACGATTTTCGAGCCTCAATGACAACGAACCGCCCCACTTGCCCCCCAGGATGGGCCGCGAATTGCTTTGAATCGTTGTCTCTAAACCGCGTCTTTGTTATGGTGTGGGGACAAATAAATGACGCTAACAGTGCGCATTGCGTTCAATCATACCCATCCGAGGATTTTCAATGACCAGAAGAACGACTCGACGTAAATTCGTGGGCCAGTCAGCTGCTTTAACGGCTGGCGTGGGATATTGGGCTGGTACCAGCCCAAATTTGCTTGCACAACAATCGGCTTTGCAAGCTCCAGCAGCGGCTTGCGTCGGTGTCGGAGGCAAGGGCAGCAGCGACACCAGTCACATCGCTGAGCATGGCGTTGCGATCGCTGGCCTCTGTGACGTCGATGGTGGAACGCTCACCAAGAAAGGGCGTGAATTCCCGGATGCAAAGCAATTCCAGGATTACCGTGAGATGCTCGACGCACTCGGCGACAAAGTCGACATCGTCACCGTTAGCACACCTGACCACTCACATGCTGCCGCTGCTGTTCGTGCGATGCGTCTGAAAAAGCACGTTTACTGTCAGAAGCCCCTAACCTGGTCGATCGCTGAAGCCCGAATGATGCGTGAAACGGCTGCTGAGATGGGTGTTGTCACCCAGATGGGCAACCAAGGCACGTCCGAAGACGGTCTTCGTGAAGCGGTGGAAGTCATTCAAAGTGGCGCAATTGGTGATGTGAAAGCGATTCACATTTGGTCGAACCGTCCTGTTTGGCCTCAGGGGATTGGCCGACCCAAAGGTGCCGACCCAGTTCCAGAATCGCTTAACTGGGACGCTTGGATTGGGCCTGCTCCAATGCGACCGTACAAAGAGAACGTCTACCACTCGTTCAAATGGCGCGGCTGGGTTGATTTTGGCACCGGTGCGTTGGGAGACATGGCGTGTCACACCACCAATATGCCTGTGATGGCCTTGAAACTCTGGGATCCCATCGCGGTCACTGCAGTGCGAAACCCTGGCTTCTTCGAGAATGAAACGTTCCCCGCCAGTTCTTCGCTAATGTTCGAATTCCCTGAAAGCGAAGGACTAGCGGCTCGCCAGTTCTACTGGTACGACGGTGGTAACTTGCCTCCAGACGACGTGATCTCGCAACTTCCTGAGAGCTTCCAAAAACGTGTTGCCCAGCAACGAGATGGCGGCCGCAAGACCAGTGGTGCAGTGATCATCGGTACCAAGGGAATCTTGTTCTCGCCAGACGATTATGGTGCCAAGTACTTCTTGTTGCCCGAAGAAAAGTTCACCGATTACCAACCACCCGAGCAACGACTGCCACGTATTCCCTTCAAGGGTGGTGGGGACCAACGGCAAAAATGGGAATTCGTTGCAACGGTTAAGGGCGAGTATGAGCCAGGCACGATGTCGAACTTCGGCTATGCCGGCCGCCTGACCGAAACGATTCTGGTTGGTAACTTGGCACTCCGCGCCGGTGAAGGTCAGCGAATCGAATGGGATCCGGTCAACTTGAAGAGCACCAACCGACCGGAAGTTAACCAATACGTTGCTCGCGAGTACCGCAGCGGTTGGGAAATCTGATCGAATCTAGCTCAAAGCGATTCACTCAAAGGCCTGAGACGCCAGTCTCAGGCCTTTTTTCGTGCTTGAACATTCGCCTGCCCCAAAAACCGTCTCGGCTAACTCGCAATACGCACATTCCATTGAGAATTGGCGTCAACTTCCACGTAGCCGGTCCGCTACTGGAAACCCGTTTCCGCAGGTACGCGAATCGCGCAGCGATGCAACCCAACCGCTCAGACCTAGTTAATTGCGAGTTTTGTCACGTCTAGAGCATGAATCTGGCCATTAGGATCTTGCCTCCAACCCGTTTGACGCTCGGGGCTCCGCTGTGGAAGCGGTCCTTACTGCCCCCATTCGGGCGTAGCGACTTAGAAAACGGCAAATAGCAACGCGATTAACTTTCGCCAAGTCTCGCTCATACAAATCGATCATCCAAAGCGCGAATCCAGCCTGGCCACTTTTTTTTCCACGACCGGCCGAGACGGACGCCTGCCACTGCCCCCCCCATTGCTTGGCATAACGTTGATGTCGAAACAGGGCGTGCAGGGGCTACTCTTGCGGAGTACAGTTAAGTAACACCCAAAGTGCGGGTGAAGGAAAGACCGAGCTCATTCCAGATGGAACACCAGCGGTGCACAAGGTTGAAGTTAGCGTTTTTGATGGTAGCAAAAAACTCTGGGGCGGGATCTCCCGCATGCCTCTCGAAATCGGTCGCCAACAAGAGGGCGACTCCGGTTCGGTGGGGCTGCAAGATCTTGTTACCAGTCAACGCCTGGTGATCGCGCCGGTCAACGCTCGCTCGATTCCCCGCCAGGCGGTCAAGGTAGAGTCAGAGGGTGGCGATCTGAAACTCACCAACATTCACCCGCGGCTGTCTTTTTATGTTGGTTCCCAGGCAGAACCCCTCGCCCCCGGTGAAGTCTTTACTTCACCGAACGAAATCGTTGTCTCTCTTCCGGACAGCCGAACGGTTCGACTGGCTAGCTGTGATCCCGAAAGCGTCTTGACACCCAGCGATCTCGGGAACGCCAACCAGTTCCGGACTCTGCAAGAAACCGTTGAGTCGACAATGGAAAATGTCGCTCCCGTTCCGTTAAACGCATTGTTTGGTGGCGAGAGTAAAGAGGGGCAGGGACGCGCTGCAGTTGACCTAGTCAAAGCCGCACTAACCGTGGTGGAGGAAGCTGCCGGGTCGAACAAGTTCTTCACCTCGGCTGTTTCTGCCGTTGCAACGATGATCGAATTAGATCGAGCGTTAATCGTGCTTCGCAATGGGGATGAGTGGTCAGTCCGGTCATCTTATGTGAGTGACAAAGAAACCTCGCAAAACGAAAAGAGTTTAGACCAAGTCACCTACAGTCGAGGTCTGCTACAAAAGGTTTTGCAATCGAATAAAACTGTGATCTACGACCCCGCCAATTTCATGCAATCTGCGGAATCGTCGATGATGGCCTTGGACCGCGCCGTCGCGGCTCCGATTTTTGACGAAAAGCGTCAAGTGATCGGTGTCATTTATGGTGACCGAAAATTCGCAGCTGGTGCGGTTGATACTCCCATTGGTGACCTAGAGGCGACCCTACTTGAGGTCATGGCGGGTGCGGTTTCCTCGGGCCTTGCTCGGCAACGGCAAGAAGCAATACGTTCGAGTTTGACACAGTTCTTCTCGCATGAAATCGCCGAGCGGCTTGAAAACAATGAAGATTTGTTGGTCGGAAAAGATGCCGATGTAACGGTCCTATTTTGTGATATTCGTGGGTTCAGCACCATCGCTGAGCGCATTGGTGCGAAGGCGACTATCGAATGGATCAATGATGTCCTCACTGAGCTCAGCATGTGCGTGCAACGCAATAATGGTGTTTTGGTTGACTATGTTGGCGACGAATTGATGGCGATGTGGGGCGCCCCCGCCGAACAACCTGATCACGCTGTGCTCGCCTGTCGCAGCGCAGTGGAGATGCTTCGCCTGATCAATCCTTTGCGTGAGCGATGGAAAGAGATCACACCTGACCAATTCGGTTTTGGAATTGGCGTCAATACAGGCATGGCGCAGGTGGGAAACACAGGCTCAAAAGTTAAATTCAAGTATGGACCTCTCGGGAATACTGTGAATTTGGCGAGTCGGGTCCAAGGCATTACAAAGAAATTGGGGGTAGCCGCGTTGATCACCGAGTCAACAGCGAACGCGCTCACCCGCGGATTTGACTATCGGCGTCTGGCACTCGTTCGAACGCTCGGCATCAAAGTCCCCGTTAATCTGCACGAACTTCGCGCCGACGCTGATGAGGACTGGAGAGATATGAGCCAGCGTTACGAGCACGCATTGAAAGCATTCGAAGGGAGTGACCTGACCGGCGCGGCTCGTCAACTCGCGTCGCTGGTCCACCAACATCCTGACGACAACCCTAGCGTCGTTTTGCTTGGCCGAGTGGTTGACGCCCTGACGAAACGAGTCGACAAGGTCGACCCGATTTGGACGATGGATAGCAAATAGCATGCGACAGGTGGGGCTAAGCCTGCGGGAACCTAGAGAATCGGTTCGCCATGCAAGGGAGTTGGCCGGACCGCGTGCTGTCGAGGACGATGATCCGATCGGATCTGCGCGAAAGATTCGATATTCTCGACAAATGCATCGACCAATTTGGGATCCCAGTATCGTCCTGAACCTCCCCTAAGAATTTCAGCTGCCCTACTTAGAGACATCCCTTTGCGATAAGGCCGATCACTGGTCATCGCGTCGAAAGAATCACAAACAGCTAAGATTCGCCCCTCCAATGGTATCTTTTCGCCGACCAAACCGTCGGGATACCCTTTTCCGTCGAATCGCTCATGGTGATAGAGCACTCCAGGAAGCACATTGCGTAGAGCCTCCAGCTCGTGGAGGATCCGCCAGCCCGCCTCGGCATGCGTTTCGATAATCGCGCGTTCTTGATCATCTAGATCACCCGGTTTGCGAAGCACACCATCAGGAACCGCGATCTTCCCCACATCATGCAATAATCCCGTCAGGTAGATACGATCGCTTACGGAGTCACTTTCTCCAATCACCTCGCTCAGCCGCTTTGCAAAACGTGCAACCCTCTCACTGTGACCGCTCGTGTAATGATCTCGTGCTTCAACCGCATTGACCAAGGTACGCACAACATCGGTGTACAACGCTTCCTTTTGTTGAAGCAAACGCACGTTGTGCAACTGCGCCGCTAATTGATGGGTCGCCGTTTCAAGCAGAGTTGCTTGAACCGTCGTAAAACCTTGTTGTCCCCAAGGAACCTCATCGCCCTCATCGGCCCAACGATTGCAGGCAACTAACCAACCATGCAACCGCCCCTCACTTCGACATTGAAGCAATACGAACTGGTCAATACGATCACCTGTAACAGACCGAACGGCGTGGTCAGACCGGTTCCTAACGACCGGTCGCTGCGAGGCCTCCATCCGATGCTCATCGACTAATTGAAAGAGCTTTTCGGGCGACACCAAAGCTTCGTCAGACCAGCAGGGCGGCATTCGCGTCTTCTCATCGTCCATCAACAGAACAGCCGCAATCGAATTCGCGCCCACTCCCCGCGCAAGTGGCCCTAAACACCGCACCGTCGTTTCGGCCACAGTCACTCCGGCGTCTGGAAGTTCCATCGCAGACGCCAAACTTCTCAGCAAGGAAAGTTCTTCAAAATCATTCATCACTTGAGTCGCCAAAGCATCTGCCTCAGACACTAACCGGTCCCGCTCCTCGCTCCTATCATGCAACTGCAAAACGGTTTTGGCGTGATTGAGTGAAGGGCGCGCGAGTGCCGAACTCGTGTTCCATGACGCCCAATTTCCGGTTGAAAGCCGAATCCCTACTGTTGCCCCTTGCGGGCCACGATCTGTGATAGCGCAGCCAGAAACGTCATCCGCATGCCATCCGTATGATTGGACGGAGCAATCATCCTTCAACACAAGATGCACTGGATGCATGAGGTGCCGGGAAAGTGAATCAACAAGCTCTTCATCAGGACTCAATGTTTCGGTTCTTTCAAATCAGGCAGGGTAAACCAAGCGTTCAATCAGCAGGCAGGCGTTTTCTCAACAATTGCTTGACGTAACACTGAGATGACTTCTGATGGGCTAAACGGCTTCCCAAACACATGGAAAATTTTCAGTTCATCCTCTAACTCCTTGGTGTCAAGCTCGAGCTTGCGTCCGGTTACCAGCAAGAATGGCACGTGTTGATCGATACCACGGATCCGCCGACAAAGCTCGACCCCGGTCACCCGGGGCATTTCCTGATCGCTCAAAATCGCAGCGACAGAATATTTCCGGAATGCTTCCCAGGCAAATTGCCCATCACTACATGTCAGCGGTTCGAAACCGCTTGATTTCAATTTGAGTGTTAAAACCCGTGCTAAACCGGGGTTGTCCTCCGCAATAATCACAGTTGGGTTAGGCATGGCTGACATTTTCCTTCAGTCGTTTCAGATCAACGGAGTTCGGTTGTTAACAATCAACTCGTCGAGTGAGCTGTTTGATTTGCTGAGATCAACACTGGTTCGAAAGGGACGTTCACAACGTGCTATCACGTCGTTTATCCACTCACAAAATTGGATTGCAAGTTGTGGAGGATGAATTCCGTGCTTCGCACGATCCATTACGATTTCAATCGCATCCGAGTGCGTCTTACCCTGCCGAAATGGGCGGTCATTCGTCAGCGCGATGTAAGCATCAATTATCCCGACGATTCCAGCGTAGACAGCGTTAGATTCACGATGCCCACCCTTGGAACTGATTGCACCATTCAACGTTGCCTCATCAGCGTGCTTTAGACGCTGCCCAGCAGAATACGAATGAAGCAACGTAAAAACATCGGTACCAAAAGACGGGCACTGTGCAAATCGTTCCTTCTCGTGCTGGGTGAATGGTCCCGGTCGCTCGCAGATTGAATCGGGAATCGTGAGCTTGCCAACGTTGTGAAGAATGACCGCGAAATACAGCCTTTTTAAATCGGTGGATCCCAACCCCAATCCCTTTCCGAAAGCGAGCGTGTAATTGATGACTAAATCAACATGCCCGTACCCGTAACCGTTTTTGATCGCGACAGCGTGGGCCATACTGAC
>JARGNK010000096.1:0-893 GCA_029213145.1 Rubripirellula sp.
CTGAACCCCGTATGTGGAACACGCTCAGCGGTGGCGTCGCCTTTCGCGAGACTTCTTAGCTCGCTCCTTGGTGGCGGCATTTCGGTTGGGGAAACCGGGCATTTCTTGTCGTCGTTCGAAATGCGTCAACACATATTTGTGGTCTGCTTCCGCTCTATCTGAAACCGAGGGGGAGCGGGCGAGTACTGTCGATGATCGGAGACGGAGACGTTTGTGCTGATTATGTTTCAGTGCTTTCGCTATCCGAGGAAGCAGAGCAGGTCGGTGAGGCCGTCGGGAGACACCTTGCCGAAATCGCGAGTGACTCCTTACACGGATGGAACTTGCTTGAACGTATGGGACTTGCTTGACATCGATGGAATTGTTGAAGGCGATGTCGGTATGTCCGCCGTCGCAAGGGGGGTGAAAGCAGGTCAAGCGATATTGCATACGGTGTCGCGAATGCGAACTTGGTTCAAGCCAAGTGATGAAAAGTGGCATGAACATTTAAAGCACTACAGCAAGACCACGCGCCGTCGGATGCGGTGCGCGTTGGAAAAAAATCGGCCCATGTAAAGAGTACGAAGAGTGCGTAGCGAAAATAGAAAGCGACGTTGACGAATAGTTTGAAGCCTTAATCGAAATGCAACAGCCCCGTTGGGAATTGGTTGGTGAGTCGGGAAGCTATGCGAATCTGAAAGTTCGCGATTTCATTTTCGATATGGCGAAGGCATTTCTAAACCAGGGGCCTTTACACCTAAACTTGATGCAGCACGAGGGGCGGAACTTGGCGGCTGAACTGTGTCTGATCGGTGGAAACCGAGTGACGTATTGCTACAGTG
Organism: Rubripirellula sp.; assembly: GCA_029213145.1. Classification (GTDB taxonomy): domain Bacteria; phylum Planctomycetota; class Planctomycetia; order Pirellulales; family Pirellulaceae; genus Rubripirellula. The sequence continues at coordinate 822 of JARGNK010000096.1, forward strand.
CTGGCTATGGCATTGAAGCCGCCGACTTGGAGCCGGGACGCTTGGCGAATGTCGGCACCCTTCAAGTACTGT
>JARGNK010000096.1:950-2925 GCA_029213145.1 Rubripirellula sp.
CGTTCGGATCTCGCTGGGATCGATTTCATGCGAGGTTATGAAACTTATAAGAGCCGGTTGTCAACAACATCTCGACGCGTCCTGTGGATGCGGGCGACTGCTCCGAACCTTATTCCTCGCCTGCGTCGCGCAGCCTGGTGCACGGGATTCGAAGTCAAACAAAGGATGCAAAAAACGGCAGAACACCGATTGAACGCTCGATTTTGGTTTGCCGCTGGACGCTGCCACAGCGGCGGACAGTGCAGGCGTTTGAGTGGTCAGGGTTGCAGTCAACTACCAGCTGATCCGCTCCATTTCACCGCACCCAGTAACCACTGGCGACTGGAAACGATGGTTCACGCACCGGTTCGCCCGCTCGCCCGTGCAAGCTTCATTGCTAATAAAGCAGAATTGCTAAATCGCTGGCTAGTATCGTCATCGCCAATTGGGTCCAAGCAGCGTGTTCTGCTGCGGTGAGTGACTCATCACGCGGTGCGTCACCAACTTGAAGCAACTGTTCGGCATCCTCGGGAGCTTTGGCGTATCGCTGCTGCATTTGATTGACGAGGTTCATGCAGATATCAGTTTCGGCGGGCTCTGCTTGTCGCCCCGCTAAAAGTTTGAACATCAGGTCAATCCTCGCACGCGAATCGCTGGCTGACTTCATCAAGCGAGCGGCGAGCCCCCGGCCCATTTCAACCCGTTGCGTTTCGTTCAGCAGTCCTAAAGACTGCAAAGGTGTGTTGGTTCGGCCACGTCGAACGCAACTTGATTCACGGTCAGGGGCATCAAAGAGCGTCATCATCGGGTGTGGGCTGGTGCGTTTCCAATAGACGTATAGGCTGCGGCGGTAGAGTCTTTTGCCTCGGTCTCGCTGGTAGTTCTTTGTATTGCTGGCTGGGTGGGCCAAGGCGGCCCACATTCCAGTGGGCTGATAAGGTTTACAGCCCTCTCCACCCCTTTGTGAATCGAGCAATTCACTTGCCCAGAGTCCCAGGTCGCGTAGCACCTCGGCGTCCAAGCGGTAGCTGTTGCTGCGAGCCAGCAACAGGTTTTCCGGATCGTCCAAGTCATCACGCCAAGCTGAGCTTTGCTTGAACGCACGACTGGTAACCATCCCTCGCAACATTTTCTTCAAATCCCAGCCACTTTCGACGAATTCGACTGCGATCCAGTCGAGCAGTGTCGGATGCGTTGGTTGTTGGCCTTGCAGGCCGAATTCCTCGGGGGTTCTTACCAAGCCCGCACCAAAGGTTCGCTGCCAAATCCGGTTGACCAGGACTCTGGAAACGAGTGGATGGTCAGCAGCGGTTAGCCATTTCGCAAGGCCCAAGCGGTTTGGTGGAGCGTCTTGAGGAAAGGGCGACAAAACCTTTAAAACGTTTGGCTGCAGCGGATCGCCGATCGGCAAGTCATATTCGCCACGTTCTAAAATACGCGTCTCTCGCGGTTTGTCGAGTTCCTTGGCGACGAGGCTCGTTGTGAAGTTGTTTTCCAACTCCTCCATTGCCGCGTTCAATCGTGTCGCGTCGTCAGCTTTGCCGAGTTTGGCAAGTGGGCCATCAGCAGCGAGCATTCGGAGTCGTTGTCGCGTTGTGCACTGATCCCATGCTTGAGATTTTGCGAGTACATCCCATGGGTTTTCGATGCGGACCTGCAGTTCGGCCAAGCCATCTTGCCCAAGCATTGCGATTTGAAGCTGATGTTCGCCGGCCGTGAGTGATACAGGGACACTTGCGACGCGGTCGGTTGTCGTCTTTTGGGCAACCGCGTCAGTCTGGCCGTCCAAGAAAACTTGCGATCCAATTGCGCCACTGAAAACAAGCGTTAGCGTTTGGTCGGTTGGCACCGTGATCTTGCAACGCAACCAGATCAGCTGATCTTTGCCAGGTACCTTGTTTTTCGCGGCGCGGCCGGAGATCGCACCGGGAAATCCACCTTCCTTTGTCCATTCGAGACTGACTTTGGAATCAGCGATGGGGGAATCAGCGATGGG
>JARGNK010000096.1:3025-30744 GCA_029213145.1 Rubripirellula sp.
GGAATCAGCGATGGGGGAATCAGCGATGGGCACGATCGGGGCGGTGACGGCAGCGGGCTTGGTTATCTGCCACGTGTCCTGCTTCCATCCGGCTCGGTCGGTGGCGTACTGAAGCAGGTGGTCGCGGTCGACGCCAGCCGCATCGATCGATGCCACAAGTTCCTCTGCTTGCAGCTTGGTTTGCTGCCAGCGGGTCCAGGCTGACTGATCCGCCGGTACGCGAAGCACTGGGCCGTAGGTGTAGGAGTTCCCGTCCATCGCGGGTTCGGCTGTGTTGTTAAAGAAAGCCAACAACCGATAGTACTCGGCTTGTTCCACGGGATCGTATTTGTGGGTATGGCAGCGGGCACAGGTAAGCGACATTCCCAGGAAGACCGTTCCGAGTGTTTCGACGCGATCGAAGTTGTTTTTCATCTGAAACTCAGCTGGTATCGCTCCGCCTTCCCCGGTACTTGGGTTCAGACGCACGAAGCCCGTTGCTACGACTTGATCAAGCGTTGGATCTGGCATCAAATCCCCTGCCAGTTGCCATGTAATGAAATCATCGAGGGGAAGATTCTGGTTGAACGCTCTGACAACCCAATCACGATAGGGATAGATCCCTCGGCGGTTGTCCAAGTGCAGGCCGTGAGTATCTCCGTATCGGACTGCATCCAGCCAGTACCTCGCTTGATGTTCACCGAAGCTTGGGCTTGCTAGTAAGCGATCGACCAACTTCTCGTAAGCGTCCTCGTTGTCGTCTGCGAGAAATGTCTGTAATTCGTCAGGTGCCAGCGGGAGCCCTGTTAAAACCAATGCCGCCCGTCGAGCAAGTGCAGCACGATTGGCGGGTGGCGCGAATTCAACCCCTTCGTGCTTCAGTCGTTGACCGACGAGTGTGTCGATGGCACCGGCCAATGATGCAAACTCACCAAGTTTCTGCGGGGGAACGAATGCCCAGTGTTGTGCATATTTTCCGCCCTGCATGATCCATCTACGGAGAAGGCTTTTTTCTTCCTCGGTTAACGGTTTTCCGGCGTCGGTGGGCGGCATTGGGTCGTCTTGATCGACGATCCTGGTTAGCAATTCGCTGGCAGTTGGATCGGATGGATCGATGGCGTGATAGCCGCCAAGGTCGCTCGTCGCTGCGTCCCGTGAATCGAGCCGTAAATCACTTTCGTTTTGTGAATCAGGGCCGTGGCAGACGAAGCACTTGTCCGACAGGATTGGTAGAACCTCCCGCGCAAAATCGACCGGGGCATCCTGGGCCGGGACGCCCCGCGTGAGCAACGCGGAAATAAGTATCAGCATCAGTGGTGTGGCGTGTTGAGCTTTCATGGGCGAATTGTATCACTCCCGAACTGTTGATGCCCACGGTCGTTCTCCGGTCTAATGAATGCGGGGTAGCAATCGCCTTATCTGGCTCGTCCTCCATGTTTGTGTCGAGAGCTCGTTGCCGGCGTGATTCATGCCCATGGAGTCCGAGATTGGCGGAATATTGTGCCTCCGGTGAGGGAACCGCCGCTAGGCGGCGGAGATCGCTTCCTGGTGGACAATCGGGTGATCTCAGTGGAGCAAAGAGAGAGTCCCTGTAGAGCGTCCGTTGAAACCAAGCCCGAATCGTTTCGCTATTCCCCGCCAAGTGAAGTCTCCAGTCAATTCTTATTGGATTTATCCTTTCGCCCACTGCCCGCTTTCGACACGCTGATCTACCATGAGACCTTCCGAGGACCAGCCGCCAGGAGTTCCAAAGCCGCATGCCTTTGGCCCTCCAGCCCAGCCGAGATGGAGAGCAAAATGAGTCTCGATTCGACTCGTCAGATTTCCGAGCCGTGTTCCCTGCCAGCGGATGAGATTCCGCATCTGCTTGACTTTGCCGATGGGTTCGCTCGTCGACACCTGGGGTCATCCGATGCCGTGATCGCAGAGATGTTAGAGACATTGGGTTTCGATTCACTTGATGCGCTGAGTGAATCGACGGTTCCTGAGGAGATTCGCAGCACGGTCCCCATGGACATTCCCGAAGCCCGCGGGGAGCGAGAATTTTTAGAAGGCTTTAAAGCGATTGCTGCAAAGAACAAGGTCTATCGCTCTTGTATCGGGATGGGTTACTGCAACACCGTGACGCCGCCAGTGATTCTCCGCAACGTGTTGGAAAATCCTGGTTGGTACACCCAGTACACACCCTACCAAGCCGAAATATCGCAAGGACGCCTCGAAGCGCTATTGAACTTCCAGACCATGGTGTCAGACCTCACCGGTTTGCCGCTGGCTGGAGCGAGCTTGTTAGATGAAGCGACCGCGGCAGCCGAAGCGATGACGATGGCGGCGGCGATCAGTGGTCACCGCAAGCTTGGATTCTTTGCCAGTGAGGATTGCCATCCACAAACGCTCGCGCTGCTGCAGACGCGAGCGGACGGATTGGGGATCGAACTGCACATTGGAGATGTTGATGCGATTGACTTCGCCGCGGGTGAAGGCGGTTTATGCGGATTACTGGTGCAGTACCCAACCACTGATGGAAGGATCGAGGACTATCGACAGATCGCAGCCAGCGCCAAAGAGCATGGTTGTCTAGTCGTCGCTGCGGCTGATCTTCTGTCGCTCACCCTGCTGACGCCACCGGGTGAGTGGGGCGCTGATATTTGTGTCGGTAGCGCTCAGCGATTTGGAGTGCCGATGGGACTTGGCGGGCCTCACGCGGCTTTCATTTCGACCCATGACAAGCACGCGAGAAAATTGCCGGGACGCATCATTGGGGTTTCCAAAGACGCACAAGGCCGACCTGCGTTGCGAATGGCGATTCAGACACGGGAGCAACACATTCGGCGTGATAAGGCAACCAGCAATATCTGCACAGCGCAGGCTCTGTTGGCTGTGATTAGTTCTTTTTACGCGGCTTATCACGGGCCTGAGGGACTCAAGCAAATCGCTCTGCGGACGCAGGGCTTCACCGGCGCGTTGATGAAAGGTTTGGCAAGGCTTGGCCACGAAACGATTGGAGTTGGGCCTGTTTTTGATACGATCCGAATTCGACTAGGCAAGGGACGTACGCATGCATCGCGGCAAGTAGCCGATGCAGCTCGGGAACGATCAATCAATTTGCGCGAGTATGGCGACGGAACACTCGGTGTCATGTTAGATGAGACCGCTGATCGTGCGTTGATCGCCGACCTGTTAGCCGCATTCAATTTTGGGCACTACACCGGATTTGATGTCGATGAGTTGATGCAAGAAGCGGCGGATGAGGGTTTGCTCGATTTGGGCACATTCCATCGTACTTCTAGTTATTTGACGCATCCCGTTTTTCATCGGTACCACAGCGAAACCGACATGCTGCGGTATATCTTTAAATTGATGGGTCGCGATCTTTCATTAGCGCACTCGATGATTCCATTGGGATCGTGCACCATGAAATTGAACGCGACTAGCGAAATGATTCCGGTCACCTGGCCTGAGTTCGCAAACATTCATCCATTCGCGCCCGACACGCAATGGCGCGGATATACGTACATGTTTCGAGAACTGGAGAAGTGGCTCTGTGAAGTAACCGGGTTCTCCGCCGTCAGTCTGCAGCCGAACGCCGGTGCACAAGGTGAATACGCAGGGCTATTGGTAATTCGCGCTTACCACGAACAACAGGCACGCGAACAAGGCCGAGAGAACAAACGAAATGTCTGCTTGATTCCCACCTCTGCTCATGGAACCAACCCTGCATCAGCCGTGATGGCGGGAATGAAAGTGGTCACCATTCAATGTGATGAACGTGGTGACATTGACATGGACGATTTGAGGCAGAAGGCGAATAAGCACTCAGATGAGTTGTCTGCCTTGATGGTCACTTACCCATCGACCCACGGGGTCTTTGAGCCGACGATTCGCGAAGTTTGCGATATTATCCACGATCACGGTGGCCAGGTTTACATGGATGGCGCCAACATGAACGCCCAAGTTGGTTTAACCAGCCCTGGCATGTGCTGTGCCGATGTTTGCCACTTGAATCTCCACAAGACTTTCTGCATTCCCCATGGTGGAGGTGGTCCAGGCATGGGACCGATCGGCGTCGCCGAGCAACTCGTGCCATTCTTGCCAGAGCACGCGGTGGAACGCCCCGATACCGCCGGAGAGCACGCGATTGGGCCCGTTTCCGCGGCCCCCTATGGTAGCCCCAGTATCTTGACGATCAGTTATGTCTACATCGGAATGATGGGTGCGGCAGGTCTGAAAAAGGCAACGCAGTTGGCCATTTTGAACGCCAATTACATGGCCAAACGCTTAGCCGGGCAGTACGACATCCTGTACACAGACGCGAAGGGGCAAGTCGCCCACGAATTCATTATCGATTGCCGCCGATTCGAGAAATCGGCGGGCGTCCGGATTGAAGATATCGCCAAGCGATTAATGGATTATGGCTTTCACGCACCTACCATGTCGTGGCCCGTTGCCGGGACGTTGATGATCGAACCGACTGAGAGTGAATCGAAAGAAGAACTCGATCGATTCTGTGATGCGATGATTGCCATTCGCAAGGAGATCGACGCAATTGAGGCGGGCGAATTGGATCGTGAAGACAACCCACTTCGCAATGCCCCGCACACCGTTCACGAAATTGGTAGTGATGACTGGTCACATGCCTATACCCGTCAACAAGCGGCATGGCCGATGCCGTGGTTGCGAGATGCGAAGTTCTGGCCAAGTGTCGGTCGGATCGACAACACTTATGGTGATCGCCATTTGGTCTGCAGTTGTCCGCCGGTGACCGACTATGAGTGAGCGTTGCAGGATGCAAACGAGGGTCGGGCGATAAAGGCCTGGTGAGTCACTGCTGTTCCCTGGCTTCAGTGGTCGGTCAACGCGATTGGCTGCGTCCGAGCCGCTGAATTTTGCCCGTTGCTTCCGTCGCGGGTGCGTTGCAACCAGTGTCTGTTGAATGCGTTGCCATTTGGTGGCACGCTATTGAGTGAGACGCCATTTACGGCTGACTTATGGTTTCTAGCCGAAGTCAGGCGATGCCGCTGCGGAGGACGGTATCGATCGCCTCACACGCGTCATGATCGCGTTGCCCCATCTTGACGGCATCGATTGCCGATTCATTGTTAGTCGATTCTTGTTGGACGGCGAAATCGCTGATTTTGGAAACCGCCCTGTCAATTGCGGCAAAGCTTTGAAGCGAATTCAATCGCAGCTCCGAAGAAACTGTCGGTGTCGAAGTTTCCCGCGTCAGTGCGGGCGAGGAAGGCCACCCTTCGGATTCGCCCCCACTGGAGCTCAGGATCGCTAACCGATTGATCACCCGTAACGCATCGAGGGAGGACAATTTGCCGTCATGGTTCTGATCGTAATAGATGCCTGGCCACTGGCCCAATGACGCCGGGTCAACCAGTGTGCCGTCCGCTTCAATGACGCTTTGCCGGGCTAATTCATTGACGATGACCAAGGCATCTGCGGCACTGACATCTCCATTGTTGTTGATGTCGCTGGGTTGTAATGGGTTATGCCATGGACGCGGTGTTGCCACGACTAATTGCTCTGAGCCTGTCAGCGAGTCAGCGGTTAGACGGAATTCGTCGGCTACCAAGGTCGCCTCGCCCATCCGCCAGTTGGCAACGTCGTTCATGATAAGCGTATCGTCGATTCCAAGTAGTAGTTCGACTTGACGATCGTTTGGTTGCAATTCCGAAACGGTACTCGCGTTCAACACGATTGTTGTATTGTCTGGGTGGCGAAGATCAAGCGTTTCAAAATCACTGATCACCACAGTAGGCGAGGTGAAGTTGAGTGAGGCAGATGCTCCTTTTAATTGCAATCTGTTTGAACCCGCCTGACCTTGGATCAACAGCCCATTGGAAGGAACCTTGAAGCTGCGGAGGTCGATCGTTACTGAGTCGCTTTGTTCGGTTCCCTGCAGCTCTAGTCGGCCAAAGCTCGACAATGGTGCCCGAAAACGGTCGGCCGTTGGTGAAGAAACGGTCAGGTCGCCTTGGATGACTTCGACGTCGAGATTTGGGTCCACCATTTGGATCATGATGGTGGATGCGATTGACGCATCAGACAAAGTCACCAGATGATCCTCGACCTCGCCATTGAACACGCTGCCGGTGGGCGTTAATCCACCAGCTTCGCTCACTCGGAAACGTGCAAATGTCTGTCCACTTAGGGAGTCGGCGGGAACGCTGACTGCGAGAATGTTTTCACCTGCGATTAGTGAGACGCTGGTGAAGATCTGTTCGCCACTGTCGTCCCAGTCGCCATCCTGGTTGAAATCGACCCAGCCATCAAGTTTGCCCGCCTTGGATGCAGTAACCGCCAAGCTGGAAAGGGTGGGTTGGTCGCCACTGAGTAACGTCGCGATCGCGACAATTCCGTCTTCGTCAGGTTCATCACCGTCAGCCAAGGGCGAGGGAGCACCATCGAATTCTGCATCGACAAGGTTCCCTAAAAAAAGATCACCAAGGGAGTGTCTCGCGCCATCTGAAGATTCCAAAACAGGATAGGGATTTGGAGCATCTCCAAAATCAAGTGACGGGAGAAGAATCTGCACCGTAAACTGAGCGGCCGAAGTGTTTGGATTCCCAGCCAGGTCAGACGCAACCGCGGCAGCGACATTGACTGCGACGGTCGTTCCTGCGGTACCGCGGATCGCGGCTGTGTAACCTCCGTTGCCATTGTCAGTTAACGATTCAATGGAACCATTGCTGACGCCGATATCCGACGCCTCAAAATCAACGACGGATTCGCCGAAATTGATCGCTATGTCAAAGAGTGGATTTAGCAGAGGGCTGTCAGGGCCGGTGATCGCGGGAGCGGGTGGCGTCTGATCGATTTCAATTTCCAGCGAGGTTGCGGCGAGGTTTGCATTGCCAGCGAGATCGGTTGCAACATCAGCAGGCACATTGATGGTTACGATGCCGTCACCGTCTGCTTCAATCGTCGCGACGAAACGACCATTTATCCCGGCTTGCAGGTTGGTGACCTCGCCTCCGCTCACGCTGATGTCATTGGCAATGAAATTTTCGACCTCTTCTCCAAAGTCAATGGTGACATCGATTGGCGATGTGTTCGTTGGACTGGCTGGGCCAGTCAGGATCGGTTCGGGGGAATCCAAATCGACGCCACTCACTTCGACAATTAGTTTTGGATGTTTACTGGCATCGGGGGCATCCCGTGAGTCGAATTTTCGAATCGTTCGATCATCTTCTTCGTCTCCCAGGATGATCCAGCCAAAATTGCTGTCGGCATCTGCGAGCCAATTTGAGACGTCGACCTTCATCTGGTCCGAAGTCCACGTGTAGACTTGATCAACGATTTGGATTGGGATCGTTGCACTTGGCGTATTTGGATTGAAATCGCCTCCTTCCTGCTGCCAAGCGGAATTTGGAAAAAAGCGTTTGTACCACGATGCGTCATTCTGTTGCGATGCGGCTCCGTTTCCTTCCGCACCTGGGGCATGAGACATTCCCTCACCCCATGGACTGAGGACCGGGAATATCGAAACGTCTCGCACTCCAGATCCAGGGGCCACGGCCGAAAGGTTGAGTTCGAGTCGGACTGACTCGATGGTCGCTTCTGCAGGGATCGACGACACGTCGAACTCGATCAAAGAACGGAGAGCTGCGAAATCGCCGCCGTTCCCAGTGCGTCCTGCTAGCAAGTATTGACCCACACCATTGGACCGATCGGATGAATCGAAGGTTTCGTAGATGGTGTTGTCGGCGACAGCCGCAAATTCTAACGCCGCCAACAATTTTCTCGTTTCAAAGCGTTCCACGGCGAGTTGTCGTCGTCGGCGTTGCGAAGGCTTTTTCATGAGGGCGGTGACTCAGCGGGCAGATGAGGTATCGAAAAAGATGGGCAAAACAGCCGTTTCTGACGTTTATTCGTCAGTATCCTCCCCCCAATCCGAAAAACCGTTAAACCCGGCAGAATCCAACATTCGATAACGGATGGGGGAGAATCGCTGCTTTGATTGACTCAATCCTAATCAATAAGTTCCAACTTCACGTCGCCGTCGCCACATTGTCGGCGATTGGATGGTTGATGGCTGCTGCGATCCCCTCCGTCGGGCAGGATACAGACCCGCGACTGGTTGCCATTGGTCGTGCGGCGTTCGAGCGAAATTGCACGGACTGTCACGATGCTGACCGTTCGCTCAGTAAACAAAAGACCGGTGCGGGATGGCTCGCGACAGTTCGGCGAATGGCGGCCATGGACGGTGCGGATATCCCGAGCAGTGATGTCACCGCGATTGCAGAATACTTGACGAGCCGAAATGGGATAGGGCAGCCCGGCGAGGCAGAGTTGGACGGATCAGCCACCGCTTCAATGATGATCGGTTCAGGTGCTAGTTACAGTGGCACTCTCGCGCCGGTCTGGCGGGGTGGCAACGACAACCTCGAGAATCCAAACTTCTTTCCGGATGCTTGGCTGACGGTGGACTGGCAATCGGAAGGTCGGCTGCGTGGTCGTGCGACTGCTTGCACGAGTTGTCATTCCAATGAGTCGGGGCGAGAAGGTTTTACGCTCGAAGTGGTCGAAGCGTACGTCGCGCTTGATTTGCTTGGTGATCGTCCGTGCGCGACACGCGACCCTCGATGCGGCGTGCAATTCACCTCAGAGCTTCGGGCCGGTCGCTTGATGGTACCGTTCGGCGGGTACGCCAGCGCGCATCCCGGCGTCCAGAAAGCAGTCACGCTGCCGTTGGTCTTTAATATGGGGCAACAAGTAGAGCGAGTGAATTCACGCCCGCCTGTTTTGCCAATGCCATATGCCGACGAGGGGGCTCTGGTCCACACTGTGATGCGTTTTCGCGAGTGTGTGACGACACTCGATCTCTATGGCGTTAATGGCTTGCAAGGGGGAGGGCCGGGAGTCCAGTTCACTCCAAGTCGTTCTTACACCGACAACAATTCAGACCTCGCGTTCGGATCTCGGGCAACGATCGGGAACGATTGCCTGCAGGTTGGTGGATCTTGGATGTCAGGCCGGATGCAGGATGAGGGAGCGAACCCGCTAAGTTTTCATTTGACGGGAATCGATACCACCTTGCGAGTTCTCGATGACCAAATTCGCTTGCATTGTGAATATGCGATCCGTCGAAATGATTCTAATTTTCCGATCCGCCAAATCGCATACGGCACCGTGACCGAGTTAGATGTGCTGCTCTGCGAAGATCCCAATTTCAGGTTTCTCTGTCGCTACGACACGCTGGAGCATCGCGATTTTAACGGCGGCGCTGGAATTCGAAGATTCACATGGGGATTCAGTAGCAATGTGATTGCCGGTAGTCGTTTGATGGTGAATCACGAACATTGGCGTTTTTCAGAAGCGAGACCCGATACCGACGTGCTGGCAATCCGGTGGGTCGCGACGTTTTAACGATCACCCCAATTCTTTTCTCCGCAGTGTCTGTCTTTTGCTGGGTTACGTTTTGCTGGTTTACGTTTTGCTGGGTTGGCTGGCTCGGTCCAAGTTGATCGAGCAGGCGGTGGTCTTGCAATGAGATCCGTCTTTGAGACGCGATTCACGCTCGACGGCGTAAGATAAAGAGGGCATCGGTTAGGTCGTTATCGAATTCTCTTGGTTCATCGAGATCGTAGTCAAAGTCGTAAATCGAGGCGATTTCCCAGACGTCGTCGACGCTAGCGAGCAATTTCTTGCCTTGGGCTGGTGTGTAAACTCGTAATGGAAATTCACTGCGAATCCGCTCGATTTTCCCCGAGCGTTTCTCAGCTTTGACCGTCACGCGAATCATCTCTTCACGTTTTCGTTTGTTGTATCCGATAACCTTCAAGGTCACGTTTACGGTCGTGCCACCATGGCTCGCATGCCAGCGTTCGGTGCATTCGGGATCGGCGTCAGAGGGGATCAGGTGAAATCCGAGGATGTAAAGTCCGCCAGGCTTTACATTCGCTGCGACACTGCGAAGGTGCGAAACGGCCTGTTCTTCCTTCATCAAGTGACGAAAGGTGTTGAACGTGCAAAACGCAGCGTCGAACGGCTTGGCGAATTCCATCTTGGTCATGTCGCCAAGAACCAAATCGGACTTGAGCGAGCGGCGTTGTAACCTTCGGCGCAGGTAATCGAGCATCGATTGGCTGAGATCTAGCCCGGTGACTTGGTAGCCGCGAGCGGCCATTGCGGCCACTAATCGGCCGCTACCGCATCCTGGTTCGAGAACTCGACGAACCTTGCGTTTCGCAAACTTTTCGAATGCGGCTTCAAAAAACTTTACTTCGTCCGCGGTTTCGTCGCGGAACACCATGTCAAAGTATTGTGGGTGGTCGTACCAGTCAGCCATGATTCATTCACGCAGGCAACGGGGCCAAAAAGCCATCACCATAACGGTAACGCCTCGCTTCGGCCACCATATGAAAGGCTTGGTTTTTTGCCGCGGGATGCGGAGTGAAAGCACTCCCCCCTTCCGCTTCACGAACGTCAGAGAGATTTAAGAAATTCGATCAGATCGGCGGCCTGTTGTTCGGTCAACTCATCTTCACCATTGACGAGTTCCGGACGGTGTAGGTCGGTAACGACACGATTCAAATCACGGGCGCGACCGCTGTGCAGCCAACGGACTTTCCGGTAGGTGCCGATTAGAGAAGGGGTGTTATAGCCCTGGTAGGCATCCTGGTCGGAACCCAACCCGACATCATGGATTCTGCCATCGCTGTAGAGGGGACCGTTGTGGCAATCCGCGCACCCAGCTTTGGTACTGTAAAAGACTTTCTTGCCCCGTAACGCCGCGTCTGAGAGTTTACCGTTTGTTCCCAGGAAAGGATTTGGGGGTGGGCGGAGGGTTGCCAAATAAGCAATAAGAGCCCGTTTGTCGTCCTCGCTGGGAGGCTTGCCTTGCATTGTCGTCGTGATCGATTTCTCCATGGCATCGGTCAAGTTTTGTTGCCATCCGTGCCATGTCCACGGAAATGTCTTGGTGACGTTGTAGAGTGGCAGCACCGTTTTCAAGGTCATCTCGGTACCGTCGTTCATGGTGTCCATTGGTCGCGCGTTGGTGCCCCCGTCCTGATGGCATGTATGGCAGCTATACCACTGATCCAAACTCCGTTCTCCGTCATAAAAAATTTCCATGCCTCGGCGAGCCAGCGTCAGCGTTTCCGGCCCCCCGAGTTTGATCTCTTGGACGACTTTCTTTGCTTCGAGATCGACGACCTGAATTGCATTTTTTAAGTAGTTAGCAACGTAGGCCGTTCGATTATCCTTGGCAATTTTTAATCCAAGGGGGCGTCCACCAACTTCAATTCGATCAAATCGCTCTCGATCCCGCTGCAAGTCGCGATCGATCAAATCTCCCGGGCCACCCTGGGAGACGAAAGGCAAATCCGGCAGTCGGTAGGTCAGCAGTTCGTGGGTTCCCGATGCGGTGACGACTAAACGTTGACCGTTGGGTGTAAATTCCAAATCATGGGGATCGGAAACAGCCATGCCCGGCACGTCCAGCGAGATCGCTTCACGATAGGAAGGCCCGTCCAAGCGAACCCGGCCGATTCGACTCGCCAGAATCCAACCGCGGCGAATGTTGCCGACCGTAATCGGATTCGTGCGGTAAACCATCCATGTGAAATAGGCATATTTCCCGTCATCGCTCGTCCGCATCTGCCCCAGGTTGGTGCCGTTGGCCAAAGGTTCCCGGTACAAACTTTCGCCAGATTCCACATCCAAGACTTCGATATTACTCTCCCCGCCGTTGCCCACGGCCAACCGGCAGCCATCGGGCGAAAGTGTCAGATAGCGGGGCCATTTGCCGACCGGAAACCGCCGATTGACCCGTTTTGCTTCGAGGTCGATCTCAGCCACCTCGGCTGCTGCGGTCAAACCAACGTAGGCGCGTTTGCCGTCGGGGGAGATGGCGATTCCATGGGGTTCCATTCCAACCTGAATCGCCGCCGAATGCTTCAATTTGCCTTGTTTGATTTCTAGGAGATGGAGCTCCCCCGACCAGGCCGCAGTGACGACAATCTGATTTCCCGAGGGTGTGAAATGTAGATCGGCGAGATGGCCTCCACAGTAAATCTCGTCAGCCACCTCTGCCGATTCGATGTCAATCAACGAAACCGTACCTGCCGTCTGGTTGGCGGTTACTAGCCAGCTTTCATCGGGTGAGATTGCTAAATCGACTGGTGAACGGTCGATTTCAGGGCCCGGAACACTGGTTCGCTCGGGGGCGGCCTGTCCGGGCCCGTCCTGCCCAGGCACATTCAGTTGGGGCCCACTCGGTCTGGCCCCACTCGATTTGTGGACCGGCCGGTTTGCTGCCGGATTCTTGGTTGATTGGTTCTCGTCCTGGCTAAAGCCGAGGGGTAAAAACGCCAGCAATGCGACGCATCCGACGCTGGCTGCCAACTGTCTTCCAAATCTCGAACTTCGCAACCGATTCTCCCTTTCCACTTATTTACTGAGCGATCACTGGGGGTGATAATCTAGGATCGTGAATCCCGTGATGGCGGAACGGTTTTCAAACAGGTCATCTGGTCGTAGCATACCACGGAGTCGAACGATGCCTATCTCGATAGCGTCTTCACTTGCAGAACTGCGGCCGGTGTCCTCGCGTGGAGGCCAAACGTCGCGACGGGCGATTGCCCACCTTAATTTCCCTCCCCAATAGGAAACATCGTGAAAAATTTGTTTGTCATGAGCCTCGGATTTGTGGTCGCAGCAGCGATCGCTGGCAACGTTGCGGCCGAAGACGTCAAGAGCGGCCCGCAAACGGGTGACAGTCTCGGCGCGTTCTACGTGACCAAAATCGCTGGTGCGGACAAAGACGGAATCGACGAAGGTCAGAACCTTTGTTACCGATGCCGCAATGGCGCCCGCCCTCAGGTGATTGTGTTCACGCGGTCAACCGATCCAAAAGTGGCTGAGCTCGTTCGACAGCTCGATAAAGCTGTCGAGAAAAACGAATCCTCCAATCTGCGAGTCTTCGTTAACTTGCTTGGCGAAGACAAAGAAGATCTGGCAGCATCGGCCAAATCTTTCGCCAAAAAGAGCAAGACCACCAACGTCCCGTTTGTCGTTCCAAACGAATTCGAGAACGGTCCAGACAACTACGGAATCAATGCAAAAGCTGATGTCACCATCACACTTGCCAGCGATCTGGGTGTCAAAGCCAGCCACGCTGTCATGAATGCCGACGACCTGAATGTCGACTCGGTCATCAAAGACTTGGCAAAGATCCTCAAGTAGAAAGATCCTCAAGTAGAAAGATCCTGATGTAGGCTGCCTTGGCCAACTCGGATAGCAAATCTGAAGGCTCCGCTTCGATTAGAAGTGGAGCCTTTTCTTTTTCTGGGCGATGTGTTTTAGCAGCCGGGCTTGTCCGTTAGGCAGCTTTGTTCATTGCTGCAGGGCCCGCGATCTGTTCGATGGCTGCTTCAAAACTGTCGAGTTCCGCGACCAGGTTTTGAAGACGGTACGCGCTCGTAAGGCTCGCCTCGAGGGCAAGATTCCGCAGTAATTCTTGCAGTTCCGTTGGGGCCATCGTTCGGATGACTTCCTCAGGGGTGAGCGGTCGTGGATATTCAGCCATTGCATTCCATCGATCAAACGCGTGATTCGCATCGCTGGAAACAGATCGGCGGAATCAGTGTCACCCGTTCAGGAAAAATAGGCGGTTCGGGTTATGCGGGCTGAAATTACTCGTTGAACCGGTAGCCCACTCCCCGTACGGTCTCGATAAGGTCCGCCGTACTTCCCATTTTCTTGCGGAGCGCTCGAATATGAACGTCAATGGTTCGGTCCAGCACCATCGTGTCCTCACCTAGGGCTGCCTCGACGAGTTCCGCGCGACTGAAAGCGCGTCCCGGTTGTCGGATGAAGCATTCGAGCAGCTTGAATTCACTCTTGGTCAACTTCAACGCTTCATCGTTAATCGATGCGACAAATCTGCGTCGATCTACCACAATGCCACGATGGCTAATTTGCTCATTTTCTTCGAAGACAGGCTCACGTCTCCGCAGCAATGCCTTGAGTCGCTGTAGCAATACTTTGTAACTTTCGACCGGTTTGACGACATAATCGTCGGCGCCCATCGCAAACCCGACGACCTGGTCTGACTCTTCACCCATGGCACTGAGCATGAGGATCAAGATGTCTTTGGTGGATGGATCATTCCGCAGATGTTTGCAGACTTCAATTCCGTTGAGGATCGGCAAATCAACGTCCAAAATGATGACATCGGGCAGGATGAGTTTTGCCTGCTTCAACGCATCTTGCCCGTCTTCTGCGCGTGTGACTTCGTAGCCCGCTCGATCCAACTGATATTCAAGCGTTTCCGCCAGCGGGCGATAATCCTCAACGACCAGTACTTTTGTGTTTGTCATGCCCGTGTCTTGGTTGACGATGAAGCGTCGAGGTTACTTCGGCACCACATGATGCGGATAACTTGAAACTCCCGACGCCCTATTATTGTTAATCGCAATGAAAAACTCGATTGGATACGGCCTAGAATAAGGGCAGAAAATAGTGAATGTTTCGTGAATTTGTTGTTCAGTGTTGGTGGGGTCCGCCTTGGTTAGTGCCACGCGGTAGGCGGACTTCAAAGGTCGATCCACTCCCAGGTTGGCTATTAACGGTGACTTCGCCCCCCAGGGCTTCGGCGAGGTTCTTGACGACTGACAGGCCGATTCCGGTGCCTCCATCATCCGTGCTCCGGCTTTTTTCGACTCGATAAAAACGCTCGAAAATTCGTTTTTGGTCGGACGCCGTAATCCCGACTCCAGTGTCTTTGACGACGAGGGTACAGAACGTTTCTTCCAAGCGGTACGAAACGTTAATCTCGCCGTCTTTTGGGGTGTACCGGATCGCGTTGCTGATCAAATTATTGGCGATGGTGAGAATCGCTTCGTGATCAGCTTTTAGGACGACGTCCGTCGCAGGCAGGTCAACGATCAATTCAATACCGTTGGCTTCAGCGACCGGTGCATTTGAATTAATGGCCTCGGCAATCACCTGTGATAACGAGATATCAGTAATTCGCATTTGGCTGCGGCCAGATTGGGCTCGCGCCAACTGCATCATGTCTGCGATCAGTCGCTCCAAGCGTTGGCATTGGGTTTGTATTTGAGCCAAAAAGTAGGCTGCCGCTTTGGGGTCGTCTTTGATCGCCAGTTCCACTGTTTCGGCGTATCCTTTGATTGCAGCCAGTGGTGTCTTAAACTCATGGGAAATGTTGGCGACAAACTCGCGCCGGATCTCTTCGATCCGTCTCGCCTCGGTTTCATCCCGGAGGGTAATCAACAAGTTATGGTTGCCGGCATAGGGAAAGCGATCCACACGAGCTTTGATCGGTCGTATTGAATCACCAATGACGACTTCGACCAATAATTTTTGTGGGCCTTTTCCGTCGCTCGATGCATCGACCGCGCCAGTTAAATCTGGAATCCTGACCACCTCGTGGAATACTCGATCCTTGTAAACTCGCCCGCTACCGAGGTTCAGTAAGTAATTTGCAGCGGGATTAAGGAGCAGGATCTCGTAACTTTGATTCAGCAGAACCACGCCGTCCCGCATTCGAGAGATCACGGTGATGGTTTGTTCGGCTTCTTTCTGCAGATTTTGCCAGCGTTCCTGCCAGCCACGAACGGCGGAATCGGCGTCCTTGAGCAATTTTAGGCATTGCTCTTCTTGTCGTTGGTTTACGCGGTTGATTTGGTAGGCTGCTTTGCCTGCCAACGGGATGATGATGAGCGTGATGACCAGCGGTGGAGCGTTCAGCCAGGCCAATCCGATGGCCGCCGCCATCATTATCGCAATCCAGGTCAATTGTGACCGCCTAGCTGCCGAGCCATGGCTTTTGGTAGTTCGGGTGAGTTGCGCCGGATTCGTTTCTGTCGTCGATCGCGGGTCCATGAAACCATTTAGTGTCAATTGATCACAGAGGTGGAGCTCGACCTCGTCCTATCTTTGATGAATTGTTGGCCAGCGCGAACCGGCGAAGCAAAAAAAAACGCCTGCCATTGCTCGCTATGACGACTGGGCGCGGACCTTTTGGCCTTTGGACCGTACAATCAGCGGGCAGTTCGGGAGGCGTTGCGACGATATGTTGGCAAATCGGGACCAGATCGGTGTCCGCAGGGCCTTTTGCCGCCTCCCCTGACTGCCCGACGACAGTGCTCGCAGCATGCTGCTGGCATGATCGATGTCGTCTTAGATTAGAGAAATCACGGCCGATTTACCCCAATTTAACTCGCTTATGTCTTCCTCCGTCAGTCCGCTTCGAGCGATGCCAAGCAGTCCCAGTTTTCCGGCGCTTGAGCAAGAAATACTCCAGTTTTGGGACGACCAGGATATCTATCACAAGTCGCTCAAACGGCGGGAATCAGGGCCCTCATTTGTCTTCTTCGAGGGACCACCCACCGCCAATGGAATGCCACACCCGGGACATTGCCTGACACGCAGTATCAAGGATGTGTTTCCCCGATACAAAACGATGCGAGGATACCGCTGTGTTCGCAAGGCGGGTTGGGATACTCATGGGTTGCCAGTGGAAGTTGAGGTTGGGAAGCAACTTGGCATCCACAGCAAAGAGGAGATCGAAGCGTACGGCGAAGAACCCTTCATCCAAAAGTGCCAGCAAAGCGTGTGGCGGTACATGCAAGAATGGCAGGAGCTGACTCGACGTCTCGGGTTTTGGGTCGATCTGGAACAGGCCTATGTGACTTACCACCAATCTTATTTGGAGAGTGTTTGGTGGAGTTTGAAGAACCTTTTCGATCGTGGCTTGCTGTATCAAGGCCACAAGATCGTTTGGTGGTGGGCCCAGGGAGGTACGGCCCTTTCAGCTGGTGAAGTTGGTCAGGGTTACCGTGAAGTCGCTGATCCGAGCGTCTATGTTTTGTTCCCCTTGGTTGATCACCCCAATCGTTCGCTCGTCGTCTGGACGACCACTCCTTGGACCTTGCCCAGCAACATGTATGCGGCCGTCCATCCGACGAGCATTGACTACTGCGTCGTAAGTGACGAGTCCGGGCGCGAATTGGTGATGGCAAAGGCGTTGGTTGAAACGATCGCCGGAAAGCTAAAACAAACGTTGACGATGGTGCAGGACGTTACGGCTGAATCATTGATCGGGCAGCGGTACGAGCCGCCATTTTCTGATTACCGTGAATCAACCGGGGATCCGGTTGGGCAACTGACTGATGGGAGCCAACAGCACAAGTATTGGCGCGTCATACCCGCCGATTTTGTGACCACCGAATCAGGGAGCGGATTGGTTCACCAATCCCCCGCCTTCGGCGAAGTGGATCATGAAGTTCTGGTCGCCGAACAGCAACGCTTCGTCGAGGGTGATCAACCCGAGTTGCTCTACGCAGTTGGGCCAGATGGAAAATTCACGGACGAATTTGCGGAGATGAAAGGCACTTGGGTCAAAGACGCGGACAAGCCCCTTACCCGCATCCTCAAAGAACGAGGCATTCTGCTGCATCAAGAGCAGTATCTGCACGAGTACCCATTCTGTTGGCGTGCAAGTGAAGATCCTCTGATTCAATACCCACGTCGTAGTTGGTTCATCCGCACTACGAAGTTTCGTGATCTGTTGCTCGAGAATAATTCCAAGATCGGATGGTCTCCGGAGCATATCCGAGATGGCCGTTTCGGTAATTTCCTGGAATCGAATGTCGACTGGGCACTTTCACGGGAGCGGTATTGGGGGACCCCATTACCGATCTGGGTGTGCCAAGAAACGGGACAAATGGAAGCGGTCGCCAGCTACGACGAACTGCTCGCCAAGTCTGGCATCACTGGAACGGAAGTTTGGAAAGCGGCAAAAGCAGCCAACCCAGAACTTGTCGATGATCTCCGCGTTCACAAGCCGTATATCGACGCGATCACCTACGATTCGCCCTTTGCCGAGGGAGCACGTATGGAGCGTGTTACCGAGGTCATCGATTGCTGGTACGACAGTGGCGCAATGCCATTCGCCCAGTGGGGATGGCCGCACCAAAATGATGATGCTTTCCATGATCAATTTCCCGCTGACTTCATCAGCGAGGCGCTCGACCAAACTCGCGGTTGGTTCTATAGCCAATTGGCGATCAGCACGATGCTATTCGGAGAGGGTGCAGAACGGAGCGAATCTGATTCGCACGAGGTAAACGCTCCGGACAAATTGCCGTCGCAGGAATATCCTCATCCGTTCCGCAATTGCATCGTCCTAGGATTGATGTTGGGCGAAGACGGCAACAAGATGAGCAAGATGCTGCGGAATTACCGCGAGCCGGCCGAGATTTTTGATAAGTATGGTGCCGATGCGCTACGCTGGTTCTTCTTTGCCGGACAACCGCCGTGGACCGCGATCCGGTATCGCGAACAATCGATCAAGGAATCGATTCCGGAATTTCTGTTACGGCTATGGAATGTCGCCAGCTTCTTTATGATCTACGCAGAGATCGACGGGTTTGATCCGACCACCGCGAGTGCAGCCGACGAACAGCTGAGCCCTGAGAGTCTGGCCTCCGCACCGACCTATCGAGAGGCCAGTCAGCGGAGTGAAATCGACCGTTGGATACTGTCCGAACTGAATCGGTGCACCAAACAGGTCACCGAAAGAATGGATCGCTATGACAATTACAACGCGTGCCAAGCGATCACCACATTGGTCGATGGCTTGAGTAACTGGTATGTGCGCCGCAGTCGGGATCGATTTTGGGCCAGCGACATTGATGCTCAAGACAAGCATGACGCCTATTGGACGTTGTACGAGACCTTGTTGCAGGTCAGCAAACTGATTGCTCCCTTTGTGCCGTTTCTATCTGATTATCTCTGGCAGCGTCTCAGCGAGCCATTTCGAGAAACAGCGTTGGCAAGCGTGCATTTGACGGACTACCCGACAACGGTCGAAGATCGCGTCGATGAGGAGCTTTCAGAATCGATGACGCTGCTACGCGAAATCGCATCACTGGGGCGAGCCGCTCGCGCCGAAGCAAAGCTCAAGGTTCGCCTGCCCCTTTCCCGGGTCGAGGTTGTGCTGACCGATGATCAACGCATCGATTGGCTGAAGAATCACGATGAATTGGTTCGTGAGGAGTTGAATGTCAAAACGGTGGAGTACACCACCGACGGTGATCACTACGTCCAGTATATGGTGGTTCCGAATTTTAAACGGCTTGGTCCCAAGGTGGGTAAGCAGGTGCCGGCGGTCAAGAAAGCGTTACAACAAGCCGACGGCAATGAATTGTTGCAACAGTTAAAGCGTGACGGCGTGGTAACGATTCAACTAGCCGATGGGCCGCTGTCGCTCGATTCGGATGACATTGAAGTTCGATTGCAGGCACGTGACGGTTGGGCGGCCGCACAAGGAACGGGATGTGTTGTCGTGCTCAATACAGAAGTGACCGACGAACTGCGTCGCGAAGGAATCGCCAAAGACCTGATTCGAACGATCCAAAATCAGCGGAAAGAGATTAGTTGCCAATACACCGATCGGATTGTCGTTGCAGTGACGAGTGAGCATGACGACATGGAGCAGGTGATCCAAGAGCATCGCGAGTTGATCTGCACCGAGACGTTGGCTGATCGGTTGGATTCGTCAGCGATCGCCGGAGCTGATCCTGTCGAAACTGAATACGGACATGTCTATGTTCAAAAAAGCGAATGACCAAACATGAATGCATCCCCGCTGCCGATCGCCGTTTTCCTAAGCGGTGGTGGTCGATCACTGGCGAATTTGATCAAGCATCGAGACGAACATGGCCTGCCGATCGAGATTCGGTTGGTCATCAGCACCTCGTCCAAGGTGCGCGGTGTAGAGATTGCCCGTGATGCAGGGATCGAGACTCGGGTCGTTCTAAAATCCAAGTATCCTGACCCGAGTCAATACACCGAAGCGATGTTCGGCCCCTGCCGGGAATGCGGAACACAGTTGGTTGTAATGGCTGGATACCTCAAGCACGTTGTAATTCCCGATGATTTTGACGGACGGGTGATCAATATTCATCCCTCGCTGCTACCGAGTTTTGGTGGTCAGGGGATGTACGGTCATCACGTGCACCAAGCGGCGATTGAGCGGGGCGTCCAGATTAGCGGATGTACCGTCCATTCGGTGGACAATCATTACGACAATGGTCCGATTTTGCTGCAGCGGAGTTGCCAAGTGAAGCCCGAGGATACTGCCGATTCATTGGCCGCACGGGTATTTGAATTAGAGTGCGATGCCTTGCCGGCAGCGATTCGACAAATCGCTGCAAAGCCGAGACCGTCATAGCAAACGAAAGTCATGCCACCTCGCTCGACCCGTTTCGCACTGAAGCTTCACTGGGAAGCCTCATCGGGACGCCGGAGCTTCACGTCGAGGGAGCGTGGATTCGTTATGTGCATCAAACTTGCTTTTGAGCCACGATCGCAAGGGCTTTTTCAAGGACTTCATCGAGTGTCATGCCATCGCTTTCGATCACAACGGCGTCGTCGGCAGGGCGGAGCGAACCGATCGGACGCTGGCGATCTTCCTCGTCTCGAGCGTCCTGTGATCGGAGCACATCTTCGAGTGGCAAATGTCTGCCAACTTCGATGAGTTGTTCCTGGCGTCGGCGAGCCCGTTCCTCGGAGGATGCCGTCAAGAAGATCTTACATTCGGCATCGGGAAATACCTCTGAACCCTGGTCGCGGCCTTCGGTCACGATGTCTCGTCCTTTGGCAATCCGCCTTTGCTCTTTGGATAGCTGCTTGCGGACTGCCGGTAGGTCGGCAACATGTCGGATGGCTGAGGTGACAATCGGAGAACGGATTTCTTCGGTAACATCGTCCCCGTTGAGCAAGATGCGGCTATTTTTCCACTTCAACTGCACGCCACTGGCAAAATCAACCAACGCATCGACATCGTCGAATTCAATCTGGGCGCGAATGGCACCGAGTGTCACAGCGCGATACATCGCGCCGGTGTCGAGGAATTCAAATCCCAGCCGTTCGGCAACTTTCCTGGCAATGCTGCTCTTTCCCGCTCCGGCGGGCCCGTCAATCGTGACGATCACTTTTTTCGCTCCGTTACTTTTGACTCTGATTGGGAATTGTCGGCAATGACGCGGTCGACTCCGTGTGTCAATTCGGACAAAGCAGCTTCAGCTTCTGCGGAATCAACCGATTCATCGCCAAAGGGTAGCTGATAATTACCCAATCCTGGTATGCCGAATCTTATGCGATAGAAAATAGATGTGAGGCGTGATAACGGTTGGCTGATTGGCTCGGTGGCGTTTCCGAGCAATTCATCGGCCTCTAGCCGTAATTCTTCTGGGGTTTGGGTTGCCTGGCGATCAATCCCCACCCGCGCCAATTGGTCAAGAGCGAGGGCATAAAACTCAACCTTTGGCCTCTCCACTCCGCTGTTTGTTTCCCGATGGAGTCTGCGTCGGAACCACTTTGGCGGGCGGATTCGGACGGCCAACGCGACCAGCATGGCCAGGATCACTGCGACCACAGCAGCTTGCCAAGAGAACAGGTTCCCGGACGCCAACGATCCGCCCCCGAGCTCGCCCGAGCGTAGTTTCGCAATCACCGCACTCAACTGTTCGACGAGCTGTGAATAGGATCCCGTCATTGGATTGTTGACGCCACCCTGTAAGGTGACTCCTTGTTGCCGCGCCGCATCCATGTCAACGACATAATCGTCCCAAGCATTCTGAGCCGCATCAAGATATTGGACGGCACCACCACCCGAATCCTGTCGCCGCCCACCGATTGGAGTGGGATCCAAGCGTAGCCAATACTGCTTGGACTTCGGTTGCCCATAGACATTCCGACGCTGGATCAAATCGTCATGGTCGATCAACGCTTCGACCCAGCTGTGAGCGTGCAGCTGGCGGGCTACATAATGTTGGCCCGGTTCGTTGAATTCGTCAGTGCAATAACCCACGACAATGCGTGCCGGGATCCGTTGGCTGCGAAGGATCATGGCCAACGCCGAAGCGAAGTACTGGCAATTTCCTTTCCGATCGACGGATAAGAACTGTTCGATAGGATCGATGCCTGGTAAAGATTCGGCGTCCAGATTCAGGGTGTAATTAAAGTCAGGTGAAGTACTTAAGTAGTCGGTCACCGCCTGGGCGATGTCATAGTTTGAGCGACGTTGACCCGTCGCTGTTCGCGAAAATTGTTGGCCCAGCTGGGCAGCGGTTGGAATCGCGTCGACATCAAATTGCAAGATTTCTCGCTGATAACGAATTGCTCGTCGCTCGGACTCATACTTTAAGTTGCGGGCAGCGAGAATTTCTCGTCGTGATGCATTTTCCATCCCGGCAGGCAATTGATAAGTGAACCGACTGATCAAATCTGATTGTTGGCCGTTTCGAAAAGCATGTGTGCCAAACTGATAATTCTTGCGAGGATAAATCCAACCCGGCTGACTTTTCCGCGACAGCGTCCAGGTTTCTAGTTCATTGAGCACGTTGGGAATCGATTTTATCCGATGATAGGGAGCGATGGCAAATAACGAATTGCTTCGCATTGACTCGCAAACAATCGAAACGGCGACCGAGTCGTAGAAATTTTTGTCGTCGCTTTGTTGCGGGATAAACTCGGGGGGCAAGGAGGAACTGATTTCAAGGAGTGTCCCTGGCGAACTCGTCCAGGTGGCTGTGTTCCGATTGCCGGATAGCCGCGGTGCGTAGCGATCCAGCACGCGGCCTCGGAGGTACAGGCTTTCGGCCCTGTAGGGCGTCTCCGTGTCGGCTTCGCTAAGGTAAATACGCAAAGCCCGAGCTGTGCTTTGCTGCATTTGCCCGATTTGTTCGAGGCTCATTGTGTCGTTGAAGCCGACCAATGCGGTTCCTGATTTCCGGTTCGTCATTGCATCTGACGTTCTCGGTAATGCGTAAAAAAAGATCGCCGCAACCAAGAACACTGGTGGAGCGAGTGTCATCAATGAAATTCGGGGCAGTCGCAAGGCAACATTCGTGAGCGATGAAACCGTCTCCGGCGATCGCACGGTGATCTCATTTGTAGCCTGTGCGGTTCTTCGCGAGGCCTGTGCAGAGTCATCGCCCTCCAGGCTCGCCATGACATTCAATCCTTCAGTTACCGAAACAGCAGCCAACAAGCTCAATGCGCACGCCCCGAGCATTGCGATGGGAAGTAACAGCAACCCGTAATTGATCGCGTCGTTAAATACGGCTGCCACGATCAACTCAAGTAAACAGAAAACACCAAGCTGCTCAAAAATTCGACGCGACTTTCGCTGCAACATCAAGATTGCTTGAACAAAGACAAGTAACTGGGCAACGGCAACCATCTGATGGTTGCCGGGGGCATCGAGATCCGCAAAATGGCTGACGCAATAGAGCGCCGCGACGGCCATCGCTGCGTAGGCAGCGATTGGCGGCAGCGCGAAAAGCCTTAGGTAATCAACAAAGACATAGCCAAAGAGTGAGAAGAAGACGGCGATGATTGGGATCGAATCTGTGTCGCTACCGGTGGCTAGCACGAGCCCGCTCAGGCACGACACGGCAGCAAAATAAAACTGCAGCCGCTTCACTATAGGTGAGCCCGTATCGCTAGCAGCCTCGGTCGAATTGGATTCAGCGGACGACATCCGGTTCAATCTCCTCGGGTGCAGGAACGGATCCAGGAAGCGGTTCGGCGGTTGGGTCAGTTTCTTGTGGGTGGTCGGAGCCCTTGCCGCGGTTGATTTGTGTGTTCGACTCCTCCTCGCAATCGGGAATTCGCCATTGGTCGGCTTCCGCGGAGACGTTGATCCAGCGGAACGAGCTTCGTCGACGCCAGGTGTCAAGCATGGCAAAGAAGGCTGGTGCCGCCGATTCGACTTCTTCTGCCGATCGCGGGCTGATCACAATGAGATCTTTTGAAGTTCCGGCGATTTCAAATGCTTTCTTGGCGGCCTCATCCAATTTTGGCTTTCCCGACGTGCGAATTCCGGACAAGATCCGCATCATGCGACGTCGGCCCTGCACAGAACCGCCACCAATCACAGCTTCTGACTCTTGGCCGGCAATCGCGAGGACCAAACGATTGGAGGGTGAACTGACCAAGTGAACAAGGAACGTGGCTGCTAAGCTGATCGCAAGCTCAGCGGGGTCTGGATCATCACCTGCGTCAAACGCATCGACCAAGACGCAGGCATCGAATCTCCGTTTCTGCTCAAATTGTCGGACCGCTGGCTCATTTAACCGAGCGGTCGTCCGCCAATGAATCCACTTGGGGCTGTCGCCGGCTTGCCATTCGCGGAGCCCGAAAAAATCGCCCTCCACCGAGCCGCTTCGTCGCGCGGTGGTCGACACTCCACCAGCACGACTTACCAGCCGCCGCTGCCACTGCTTGCGTAGTGTCAGCAGCTTGGGGAATACATCCAGCATCTCCTCGTCTTCGGTAATCTGTCGGGATGTCAACAAGCTAAACGGGAAGGTGGTGACGACGGAGACTGGTCCAAAACGATAACGCCCACGCCTGGCAATGGTGCATTCAACGTGCGGTATTACTGTTTTTCGAGCTGCGACCACGCCTGCGCCACAGACGGCTGCGACCCGTTGGCTGCCGTCGTCTCGTTCGATTTTATCTTCGATGCGAATCATCCAAGCTGGCATCAGCCAGCCGTAGTTCCGCAGCAGATAACGAATCCGAAAGGGCGTTTCCGCAAAAGCCTCAGTGGGAATTCGTCTTTGCACTCGAAGCAATTCAATCGATCGCCGTGACCAACGCCATTGAATCAACAGGCCACCCACCAACAGGCCAGCCAGAACCAACAGTAGGTTGAAACCACGTACTGCTCCGCCCAGCATCGCGAAGGCACCGACAAACAGGAAATGAAAGCCGAGTCGGGTAAGGCGATGCTTCTGGCGTGGTTCAGGGGTTCGTTGGGTCGACATGACCGTCTCCTTGGCTGGTGCCGCCGTCGCTTCGCGACTCGTCCGTCTGAACCTTCGTCGAAAGTTGCAGAGTGGAATAAGTCGAAAAACGAGTCGCGAATTGGTCAAACGGGAACCGTAATTTGGTCAACCAAATCAGCAAGCTGCTGCTCCACTGCTTCACGACTTGCTCCTTGGAAAATTCCTTCAGGGAGCACTCGATGGGCCAGGCACGCGACCGCCAAGTTTTTCACGTCGTCGGGTGTCACAAAGTCTCGTCCATCGGTGATCGCTCGGGCTTGGCAACCACGGTAAAAGCTCAGCGCACCACGTGTGCTCACGCCGACTTGGAACCCTTCGTGCTGACGAGTCGATGCAACGATGTCTAACAGATAGGTTACTAATGTCTCCTCGAAGCGAACTTCACGCACGATCTTTTGTGCGTTTCGAATGGCTTCAACTGACACCACTGGCTTCAAGTCATCGACCGGCTCACCGGCTCGGTGTGTCAGCAGAACTTCTTGCTCAATCGCCCGGTCAGGATAACCAATCGAAGTCCGAAGCAAGAATCGGTCAAGCTGACTCTCCGGTAAAGAATAGGTGCCTTCGAACTCAAACGGGTTCTGGGTAGCGACGACGATGAATGGCTCCGGTAGTGAATGGGTCACTCCGTCCACTGAAACTTTGCTTTCGCTCATCGCTTCCAATAAGGCAGATTGGGTGCGTGGGGGAGCTCGGTTGATTTCGTCAGCCAAGACAACATTATTGAAGATCGGCCCTGCGCTGAATTCAAATTCTCGCGTGTCACTCCGGTAAATCGCGCTACCCGTGATGTCACTGGGCAGTAAGTCCGGTGTGAACTGAAGCCGAGCAAAGCTTCCCTCGATGCTCTGGGCCAACGCCTTCGCTGCAAGTGTCTTTCCAACACCCGGCACATCTTCCAGCAACACGTGTTCGCCGGCGAGCAGTGAGATTACTAGGAGTTGTACGACATCTGGCTTGCCCAAGACGACCCGCTCGATGTTCTCACGCAGTAGCCGTGACGTTTCAAACGCTTCCTGCGCCATGAATCAAAATCCAACAGAAAAGAGGGTGATCGGTTTCAAAATCCGCATACAGTTTACCCGAGCGTCATCCCCGCGTCTGGTAGCCTGCCCGTTGGGCATATAAAAAGCACGTTTATCACGCTGTTATCTGCTGATTGCGGCAGCCTCCGTCACCGTGATTTTACGGCGAGAATCGTTATTCTCGCAGAATGTGATCCGGCTGCCGCGAATGAATTGAGCCGCCCTCCGTGAAAGGCAGTCGGAACTGGGGATACGCATCGAACCGGCCTCGATCGGTCAGCCATGAAATTGTCATGCCTGAGAGAATATTTTGACCCGCCTCAACCCACTCGGATCTTCAGTGCGTTTCTCCACCCGGCGCTGGAACTGGCAATCTGGATCGGGGATGCCGTCAACGTGGCTCGTTTCGATTGTTGCGGGCATCGACAGTGTCTAACGCCCCGAGTTCGTTTGAGGGAATTGTAATGAGATTGGGCGATTGAAAACGTTAACGTCGACCCAGAAGGATCGCATTTTGAATCTCGGCAAAACGTTGAGAGTCACCTGTCTCGCACCGACTTGCCTCGAATCAAGGCACGATTTTGAGTCAATCATGTGACTGGCTAGTAAAAAGTTATGGTTTTCGAGTCAGGTTTTCTCGGCTTGACTTCGATTGCGTAGTGACAAAAGCCTTTTGGCGGCTACGGGAAATAGGCCCAGCATGGCAAAGGCGATGGTGATTTGGATTAGCTGAGAAGGAGTGAATACGGCCCCCGCCCCTTCGTCTGCCAGCGTCTGCAACGTAGGGACGCGAGAACCGGCGTACACATAGACGCAAGTTCCCGGCAACATGCCAATCTGACTGACCCACCAAAAAGTAGTGATACGGATTGGGGTTAGCCCCATGACCAAATTGATGACGAAAAATGGAACCAGCGGGATCAGGCGTAACGTGAATAGGTAAAAAGCTCCCTGTTGCTTCAAATGCTCGTTGAAGGAAGTAAGCCGATCCCCGAATTTTGATTGGACCGTGTCTCGCAACAAAAATCGGCTCGTCAAAAACGCGATGGTTGCGCCAAGTGTCGAAGCAAAGCTAATCAAAATGACACCTGGAATAAAACCAAAATACCAGGCGTAAAGCAGTGACAACGCCGCAGCACCCGGTAATGACAAGCCGGTTACGAGCACGTAAACGCCGAGAGCAATCCCGTAGACAAGTAATGGGGACTGTTGCCGGAAATCTTGCAGTTGGGATTCCTTCGTTGCCAAATAGTCGAGTTCGACAAACTCGCCAAACCGCCAGAACAAAAGAACGGCGGTGATGACCACAGCCAACAAGGTGATTGGCTTGATCCATTTCTGCTGGCCTTTTTGATTCTCACCCGGCCCATTTTCTGGCAAAGAGTGATCTGGCTTATTTGCTGGTCGATTCATTTCTACGTTTCCCTGACGATGCGATCCTGTCTTGCCTGCTTTCCGGGCCTGCTTTCCACTCTTTCCGCAGGTCTTGAATTTACTTGAATTGCGTTAGCGAAGTTCTCTCGGACTACCCTTTTGCCGCTGCTGTTGGTTTGCGATGCTGGTGGATAGGGAATCAGAGGTGGTCGATTTCACCGCCACATCGGAGTCCCGTGTCTGTCGTTTATTGGTTATCTGCTTGATCGCAATCCAGGGAAGAACTGATGCGAGGATTTTCAAGTTGCACGCGATGTTGGGTGCTGTTTCTTGGCGCGATCACTGTGCAAGTTGCTTGTGCTGGCAGCCCTGTTTTCGTCGGTACCCGCAAGCATTCGAAGCGATCAATGGACACGATCGACCACGCCGAATGGGAGCGTCTATTATCGAAACATGTCGACCAGAATGGCCGAGTCGACTACGCGGGATGGAAAAAATC
>JARGNK010000321.1:0-581 GCA_029213145.1 Rubripirellula sp.
GAACTCATGCCCCGTCTTCGGAAGCCACCGAGTGTAGTGCTTCAGCGGAAATGAGGCTTTCGATTAGTTACGATTGACGGGCTCGTTCAGCCCTGGAGTGCTCAGGTCAGTCAATCGAAGAAACGTCGTCGATGATCAGCGGTGGATAACATGCATATTGTCCTCGCTGATATGGAGACCGGCACGGAGATCTAGGGGCTTTGCGGCGTCGCTCGAAATCGCAAAATTCGACTTGCACCCGTGAGGACCGCGGACCAACCGATTCCGGATGCAACGGAAAGTCCAATGTATTAGAGCGTATCTGCCGATTAATGAAAAAGGAAAAGCAATTACAGAAACAAGGCGTGGGTCTCGGCCCACGACCAGCTTGGCGATCGCCCCGAAAGCACCCAGCCATAGAAGGAAGCAGCCGAGGTAGCTTGCCCGGCGGATGACTGGATTCCAATGTACTGGCATCCCTGAAAATGGGATTGGTAATTCCAATGCTGGGTGTGCCCCAAGCAAAAGCAGCAATCTGTGCCAGGAATGTTGGATTTTTGTTGTCGTCGTATTGCGGTTCTCTGGGATCGGGAGTTCTTTTC
>JARGNK010000321.1:591-3605 GCA_029213145.1 Rubripirellula sp.
GTAAGCTTCCCCTCGACGCTTTGCCTCATGATAGTCTTCAAATATCAGCTTGCGTGCTTCTTTGTAAGACTTTCCTTGGACGATATATTCAGACTGATGCCAGTAAAAGCCAGGGAAATTAACTGATAAAGACTCGTCCGTTCCGAGTTGTTGGTTTCGAAGCAACCATATTCCGAAAACAGAGATGAACGCTAAAACGGTTACTAAGCAGTAGCGAATTCGACATGCCAACGAATCGTTACGAAGTAAATACACAAAGCAAACGACAGCGACCATGGGCATGAAAACGACTCTCACTAAAGCCGCCAGGCCAGTGACCACGCCAATGAGACCGGACAAAACATAAGTTGTTCGTGCGTTGCAGCGGGTAATCCATATATCGGCTGCGAACATAATGAAGATCAAGAGCGTCGCTGCCAGCGGGTCAGTGAGAAACCTCTCATGCAGTTTAATGTTGTGGAAGTATAATGTCGCGAACGCGGCAGCAATTAGCCCCGCACGAATGCCCGCGATTCGATTTGCAAGAACAAAAATCGCAACACAGGCAAGTCCTGTGAGCATCGTCTGAACAACGAGAGCGGATGTCGGTATTGTTGAATCCCAGGCGATAAATGGAACCAAATAAAACACGTATCCGGGCATCAAGAAATTGGATGGGTTGTCTGGTTTTGACCCCAATACACCATGCTGATTCAAGGTTTTTGCAAACTGAAGGTATGTGATTTCGTCTGATTCAGGATTTAGAGGAAGACGAGTCATCAAATATCCGCATCTCAAGCCAAACGAACATAAGAAAACAATGCCAGCAAGCGCTAACACGTGACGTTTGGATAACATGTCGCTCGGTTTTTCGGGTGGTCGATTCATCAAGGATTTAGAGGTAGCATTGGGATATTGTGCGGAAAACTGTTGAAAGATGGTCTCCCGGAAGGCAGAATTCTGCCTTTCGCAATTTCTCAATTTTCGTCGGCTGCAACCGACGGGGAGACCATCATGAACGAAGTCAGTCTTTTGGAATCACTCGGGCAAGTTTCTGCGTCACAAACAGGGCAAGTTTTTCGCGACTTCCTGCGAGGGCATGTGCGTGAGATGATTTGTGAGGTCATGGCTGCTGAGGTCACCGAGCTTTGCGGTCCTAAGCACGACCCCTCCTCCAGCGATCACTATCGTGCAGGCTCGGCCTCCGGACGCGTGCTCTACGAGGGTGAGCGAGAGGAAGTTGTTCGACCACGCGTGCGTCAACAGTCCGGTGACGGCACTAGCTGTGAAGTCGAGTTGGCCACCTAACGTGTGGCCAATGATCCCCAGCAGTTGCGGTCCCAGATCGTTCAAGCGATTGTTTCAGTAGTCAGTTCACGAGCCATCGAGCAGATCAAGCCAAACTCTCCAGGAGTCAAAAGATCCAATGTTTTGCGGCTCTGGCAAGAGGTAGGCAGTAAGTTCGTCGAGCAACTACGCAGCAAGGATATCGGGTTGATCACATGGTGTGCGCTGATGCTCGATGCAATCCGTCTGAGCAAAGAACAGACCGCCTTGGTGGCCTTGGGGATCGACAGCGAAGGCAACAAGCATGTCTCGGATTTTGTCTTGGGAAGCAGTGAAAGCCTGGAGGTTTCGCGCGACTTGATGAGTCGAATTGTTAAGCGTGGTTTCGCATGCTCGCATCGCATGTACGTCGTGCTCGACGGCAGTGATGCGTTGCGTGGTGCGGTCAAAGAGTTCTCCAGTGACGCGGTCATTCAGCGTGCTTGGTTCACAAAGGACGGAACATCAAAGGCAAGTTATTCAAACGCCACTGGGGCGAACTGGCGAGCAATTGAAAGTCAAACCAAGTCACATTAAGTTTTCACAAGCGAGACCATCAAGAGTTTCAGCAACGAATCGGACATACCCGGCTCAAACGCGTGCGGCGAATTCGCTTACCCAAGTCTCGTTTGCACGCGGCATGTACAAATAAAGCGGGAAGACACCGGCGGGTTTGTGAAGCCCCTGGGTTGGGGCGTCAACCGAGATCTCGTCAAAACGCTTCTGATACAGAGGTGCGTTCGGTGCCCCTGCGGCCAGTTTTTTTATTCGGCACGGTGTGGAACAACGGGTAGCGAAGGTCATTGCGGAGATTGTTCACGAAGCATTTGATGTCTTTGCTTGCGTCCTGGTAATAATGAGATCGCTGATAGGTCAGATGAAATTCGATCGGATTGCCGTAATTCGCCTCACAGTATCCGCCGAGTCTTCAGTGAGAAAGCGATGGGTATGTCGGTCGCGTTAGTTGACATTAAAATGAGATGGGTGATTGCACGCACGTGGGTTCATTCCAAACGCTTTAGTCTTCTGCCATGAGCATGGCGTTTTTGAATTCCTGAAGACAGCTGCTTTTGGCCATTGCGATAGATGTCAAATAAATAGGCATTTTCCGGCTAGTTCACTTGATGCATTTAAATGCATCAGTCAGTTGGGTTACTTCGTGATCACGGAAGCTCTCGTAACCCAGGAAGATTGCCCTCGGTATCAGTAGTGATTGAGAGTACGGGCCGACATTTGATGACCCCGCATCGTTCTGGAGCTAAAGTTTGTTGGTTTCGAAACCAATCAAATTTTCGATATTTTGAATCGCTTCCATCGGTTGAGGTAATGTGATTTGCACACCTGTGCATGGAGGCGGAACCCGGATTTTTCTATTCCGCGTCTTGATGCTATGTTGTTCTGGCGACACCAGATGTATTTTTCCAAAGCGAGCCACTGTGGTTGGTTGAGGATTGCCCCTAGAACCGCAGGATAAACACCTTTGCCCCGGCACGTTGGAACGGTCCAGCAGTCAAAGATTAGGAGTGATTCACGTGAAAGCTCGTATGCGTTTTCTTCACCAAAACAAGGTTCAACTATTCGCTCTCCCACGCTTGTCCACGCCAGATGAACTGGTTTATCGTCAATTCTGGCGAGCCAAGCTTGGACGCCATCTTTGAGTCGCTGTTCGAGTCTCGCCATTTTTGCGGGGGAAAAGATATTGGTGTGTC
>JARGNK010000097.1 GCA_029213145.1 Rubripirellula sp.
CGAGCGTGGTCTTTGCTCTTGCTGCCGATTTTTTGGACGTGCGCTACCGACGCGGCCGGCTTCGCTGCCCTTGGTGCATCGGGGATCCTTCCGATCCGCCAATTTGGAATGATGATTGCGACGTCTGCCGTCGCGGTTTTCTTCGCAGCCATTCTGTTTGGCCCGGCAATGATGACGCTACCCGGCCTGCCGATCTCGGCGCGTATTCTCCGATGGCAACAGGGATTTGCCCGGCGGTTGCACCGTGTTTCTTTGCATGTAACTAGCTTTGCAATCGACCGAAAAGTCGGGGTCGTGTTGATTGCCGTCCTGCTGGCCGGTGTTTCTTGGTTTGGCATTCGAGGAACGGAAACGGAAACAAGCTTTTTAAACAACTTCCGCCCCAGCAGTTCCGTTGTCAAAGCTTATGAGCAGGTTGAATCTGAATTTGGGGGCGCTGGAGTTTGGGATGTTGTGCTGGACGCTCCAGCAACTATCGAAGCAGATTACCTAAACGAAGTTCGGCAACTCGAAGCGGAACTCAGGGCAATCAATCTCTCCGGAGCCAAACTCAACAAAGTCATTAGCCTCGCCGATGCTGAAGCAATTGCGGCGCAAGCCCCGCTCGGCAAAATGCTTTCACCAGCTTCACGGTTGGCTGGCATGTATGTTGTCATGCCAGTTTTTTTTGATGCGTTGATGTCAAATCAAAAGTCCGGACAACGCAAACTTCGCATCATGCTTCGCAGCAATGAACAACTCTCCTCCGAATCTAAACTCGCGTTAATCGCCAAAGTTAAGGAAGTTGTCCAGCGTGTGACGTCAACCAACAGCTGGCTCAAATCGCTAAAGACGGATTCGAGTGACCGGCCGATTCAACGCGGCAACGTGACCGGATATTACGTATTGATGGCACAGCTGATCGGTCAGCTGTTGCGAGATCAATGGTGGTGTTTTCTGGCATCGGGAGTTTTGGTTTGGGGGCTTCTGATCATGGCGACACGATCATTTTCGTTGGCAACGGTTTCGCTGCTCACCAATCTTTTGCCGGTCGCAATCGTATTGGCGGTGGCGGGTATGCTGGGTGGAAAAATCAACATGGGGGCAACGATGATCGCAGCCGTGTCAGTTGGCCTCTCGATTGATGGATCCGTTCATTTCCTGGCGGGCTACCAGCGAAACCGACTACGTGGCCATGGCGTCCAAACTTCGACGTTGCATGCAGCGGGAACGATTGGAGTCCCGGTATTTCTGGCAACAATCGCATTAGTGACCGGGTTTGGAGTGTTGGGCACCAGCGAATTCATCCCGACCGCCACTTTCGGAATACTGGTCGCTGCCACGCTCGTCATCGGCACGGTCGTTAACCTGACGGTCTTGCCTGCGACAGTTCTCTTGATCGAGAACTCGCGAGAGGGGAACTAAGAAGAACCGGAACCTCAGTCATCCGTTCAGTTCTGCCCAGCGAACAAGTTTCAACTGTCCGCACTTGCTGCACTTCACATTCCGGCCGAGCGACGCCGGTTTGATGCGAACTTCGCGTTCACATCCGCCGCAGCGATACCGCAAGGGGCGATCAAGCAAAGCGGATGACTTTAGCTCGCCTTGCGGAATCCCCGGCATGCAGATGTCTTCGACCGTGAGGGTCGTCAACAGCGATTCAGATAACTGACTGGTCTCTGCCAAACGATCAGCTAAACGCCGAACGCTATCTTCAAAGGCATTGCGGACGAGACGACCGTTGCCAAAGTGCCGGTCTCGTTGTTCGTACAATTGTTGAAAACCAACCAGAATACGATGCCGGGCATCGGACGGCAGATTGTATTGGTTCTGTTCGCACATACTCTCAAAGATCATTGCCAACTGCACGGCTCCGTAATCTTCGAATTCAATGGTCGTATTGACCCGCGAGGACAGGCCGGGATTCGACCGAATCATTTGGTCCATTTCCTCGCTATATCCAGCCAAGACAACCGCCATCGAGTCTCGGTCATCTTCCATTCGCTTCAACAATGACTGAATTGCTTCACGGCCATACGCGTCATCCCCGGAACTATCGATCAAGCTATAGGCTTCGTCGATAAACAAGACACCTCCCTGAGCGGAATCGCACAGCTTGTTTGTCTTCGTCGCCGTTTGCCCCGCATACTCGGCGACCAGTCCACTGCGATCGGTTTCCACAACGTGGCCGCTGGGAAGTGTTCCCAACGCTCCGAGAATCTGCCCGACAATTCTCGCGACCGTGGTTTTCCCCGTACCCGGATTGCCGACAAATGTCATGTGCAAACTGATGGGCATCGTGCTCAATCCGGCATCTCGCCGAGTTTGCTGCAGTTTTAAGAAATTGGTGTAGCTACGGACACGCTCCTTGACGCCGTCTAATCCAATTAATTGATCCAGTTCATTCATCGCGGCGACAAGCCGTTTCTGCCGATCCTCGGTAGAGGTTTCCTGCGGAGACGCGTCGACTCGCTGATGCGATTGCTTCGGCTGTTGCTGCTGGGCAACCGCACCGCCCGTGTTCGGCTGTGCAATCGCACCAGGTGGGGTGGAAGCGTTCGGTAATGGGGCAGCATTTGGTAACGGGGCAAGCACCTCATCAGGACGAGCGGGATTCAGCGACATATCGATATCACGCTGCAAGGTATGCAATGCGACAGCCTCTTCAGGCATTGTTTGACCATCACATTTAGCGACCAAATTTGCCAGCCGCATCACGATGGTTTCCACTTGCGCTTTGCTTTCCGCTAGCGGCGGGTAGCGTACAAAGGGTGCAACCAAAGCTTGCCATGACAAACGATCCGCTTGCTGGAACAAATCGGTCGCCGCTGCACGCAACTCGGCTCCGCGCAACCGTTCCCCCCACAAATATTCAATCATCTCACGGGCGACCCGTTTTTCGGGCCCTGTCCAGCGGTCATCTGCCCGCACAATAGTGACATAGACCTTGATCAACAGGCCACGGTGCAGGTCATCCATCAGTTCAACGAACTGATCTTCGCGACCCTCTAATAGGGTCGGATTGCGACGTACCATCCAAGTGCCGCTGCTTTGATACAGCTTGCCGCAATCACGAAGGACACGACGCAGCATCCCAATTAATCTTGATTCTTCGTCGTCGTTCATGCCGGTCAAGTCAGCGGAAAATCGGAACCGTCCTCGTCGCTACGGAGTATAACGAATTCAAGATGACTGAGCGGTAGGGTGGTAACTCCCGGCAGCATCAAGACACGCCCGGATTGCCCGTGTCGCCCAAGACGATGGCTTCACCAACTCTCAACATCGCCTGACTCGCGGGATCGACAGCGAAGGTCGATCCCGCCACTTTTCCCAAACGTTCTATTTCACGCCATGCATCATGCGTTTTAAGATCGGTGTGATCAAAACCAGCACGACTCCTGCCACAACCGGCAGCAATGCGAGCAACAAAAAGAAGCCAGGAAGTCCTTCAAGGAAGAATGACAGTTCAGGCGGTTCGCCGTCCTCACCAGGCTTGAACATCGTGGAAACCCTTGCCATCGCCGCCCCCAGGTAATTCGCGAAGGAGAATGACAGAAACCAAACCCCCATCATCAGCGATTGTAGTTTGAGGGGGGCGAGCTTGGTCACCGCTGAAAGCCCAACCGGCGACAGGCACAATTCCGCCCAAGTGCAGCCGATGTAAGTAATGAATAACCAGTGAGGCCCCGCAAGATTACCTCCTTCAGACTCCATCGATCCAAACACCATGGCAATGAAAGACAGACCAAGTAACCACAAACCAAGGGCAAACTTCACAGGCGTCGATGGATTGCTGTTATTCCTATCCAACCACACCCATAGCATCGCAAAAAACGGAGCGCAGATGACAATCGTCAACGCGTTGACCGACTGATACCACGTCGCCGGGAACTCGTACCCCGCGATGACTCGATTCGTGTTCTCTTTGGCAAACACGTTCAGCGAACTACCTGCTTGCTCAAAGACAGCCCAGAAGAAAACATTGCCGATACAGGCCAGAACCAAAATGACAGCCAATCGCTGCCAGTCCACCGAGTTGAGAGGGCGTTCTAACTCGACTTCGTCAACCTTCGAGACTGCTTCATCTACTGGCTGATTCTTCTCGTCATGCGGTGAAAGGCCGACACCCGCCAAGTACTTCGGACGCAAAAATTGATAACAAATCAAGCCCAAGATCATTCCCACGGCGGCCGATCCAAACCCCCAGTGCCAGCCAACTTTTTCCCCCAAGGTTCCTGCAACCAGAGGTGATAAAAACGCTCCGAGGTTGATCCCCATATAGAAAATGGTGAATCCTGAATCACGGCGTGAATCCTTTTCACCATACAACTGCCCCACCATGACGCTAACACACGGCTTGAAGAAACCGGTGCCAATCACAATCAACGCCAAGCCTGTCACAAAAGTGACGAGCGCTCCCGGGCTGGTCTGCATCGTCACCGCTTCGCCGGCCGTGATGCCGAAATATTCGGTGAAAGCCAATGTGATGTGTCCGGCAGCAATGATCCATCCGCCCAGCAGCATCGATCGGTGAGTGCCTAGCAACTTATCCGCCAGCCACCCGCCGAAGATCGGCGTCAAATAGACAGCCGAAGTGTAGATCCCATACAGCCAGTATGCATCGTCTTCGCTCCAGCCAAACCCAGGATTAAAATTGGCGACCATTTCACCAGTTTTTTCGTCCTCGATCATGTCCTTGGTAGACGCCATCAAGTAGAGGACGAGCAACGCCCGCATCCCGTAATAACTGAACCGCTCCCACATTTCGGTGATGAACAGCACCCAAAGCCCGGCGGGTTGGCCCGTTTCTAAATCCCCGGGAGGAACTCCCCCCCCGGGCTCACGATCGAATTCAACATCCGAAAGGTGCAACGGATTTGATTCGGGGTGCATTCCATCACCACCGTCTTGATTCGGGTCACGCATCGTCAGCTCTGTTCAAGTAAGGATCATTCGGGGCAGTTTTGTGCAGTTTTCATCTAATTCCAGACGCGGATTCTAACCTGCGTTGGCTCGCCAGGTTTCCCCTGAACGAAAATGCCGAGCAGTTTACGGCAAGTAAAAATCGATCGCTACCGTTTGCTCGGTGCCAGTTCGGGGGCCCCCACCAGGGTCGAATCCTTCCCATCGTGAAAATATACGCGGTTACGGCCAGTATTTTTGGCCGAATAGAGCGCTTCGTCGGCTCTTCGTAAAATTGGCCCCACTGCTAAATCTTGCTGGGGCTCAGCGAGTCCGACGCTGATCGTCACCTTCATCGACTTTTGTTCCACCTCAAAGGTTTCGCGTTCCAGCGCCCGGCGGATCTCGTTCATCCGATTCGCTGAAACCCGCAGCGGACCGTCCAAGATGACCGCAAATTCTTCCCCCCCAAACCGCGACACCATGATCGCTTGATCGAGGTGGATTCTCAGAAATGCAGATACATATTTCAACACCTCGTCACCTGCCTGATGACCCAGGGTATCGTTGATCGTTTTAAATCGATCGATATCCATCAGCGCGACAACGAACGCCCGCCCACCTTTTTTGTAGCCGACAAGCATCTCTTCGAGCCTTTGGTCAAAAGCCCGCCGATTAAACAGCCCTGTCAAAGTATCGGTTCGGGCCTCGGTGAGATAACACTGAATCTGCAGCGTCTGCTTTTCCAGTTGGCGTTCTGCAGCGTCCAAGCGAGCTTTCAATGTCTCATTGCTCTGCATGATCTGCTGCAACAATAGAAAGACACGATTTTCGGCTTGTGCCCCGGAAGAACTTTGCCGCACCTCCGCGCTTAACTCGCCCAACTTGTGTTGATACTGGGACACATTGCCGGAGTACTCGTTCGTCCAAGTCCCAAGCTCAGTGAGCAACTGGATCATCCGCTCTTGATCAGCCTGCGGAATCGCGTTTTCCAAGCTGGCGTGCCGACCAAAAATCTGTTTTCCCAACAGGTAACCGATCAGCACCAGCAACAACGCGATAACGAGGCCGGCCAGCAGCGTGAGCGTGAATCCGTCCAGCATGGGTTAGTTCCGACAAGACACAATCAAGCGACGCAGATAGTCAGTTTTGTAATGGGTAACAATATCTCAGCCGGCGGATTCCACTCCAACGCGATTCTCCACCAGTTCTTCCTCGCGAGCGATGACCACCAAGCCACTATCGGTCACCGTGAATCCTCGCTCTGCGTCTTCCACAGGATCATAGCCGATTTGGGTTTCGGGTGGGATGCGAACTCCCTTGTCGATGATCGCCCGTCGAATGCGGCAACGGCGGCCCACCTCGACCCCATCGAACAAAATACTGTCTTCGACTTGGGCATAACTATTGATGCGGGCCCCTGGACCAATCACACTCCGCGCAACGCTACCACCACTAACGATCGCACCCTGGCAAACAATCGAATCGAGTGATTCGCCACGACGCGGCGTCTGCCCCTCACTGCCAAACACGAATTTCGGCGGCGGCAACATTGGCTGGTAAGCTCGAATCGGCCATTGCTGATCGTATAGATTTAATTGGGGATCGACTCCAATCAGATCCATCGATGCCTCGTAATAAGCGTCCAGCGTTCCTACGTCACGCCAATAAGCTTCCCGCTTGCGATTTTCGTCCAAAAATGGGAAAGCACACACGGTGTAATCATCGATCGCACCGGGAATGATGTTCTTGCCAAAGTCATGGGCACTGTCGACCAGCGTGGCGTCATTGCATAGCTGCTCGAATAGGAACCGCGCGTTGAAGACATAAATCCCCATCGAAGCGAGACAAGTATCTGGGTCGTCGGGAGTCGGAATCGGGTCTTCGGGCTTTTCCTGGAAACCGGTCACTCGATGATTCAAATCAGTCTGCATGACGCCAAACTGACGAGCCTCATCGCGACTCACTCGCAACGCACCAATGGTGATATCGGCGTTCATCTTGCGATGAAAATCGACCATCGGCCCATAATTCATTTTGTAAATATGGTCCCCCGCCAGCACAACGACGTACTCAGGTTTCTCGCGTTCGATCGCATAGATATTCTGGTAAACCGCATCTGCAGTTCCCTGATACCAACTGTCATCAAATCGCTGCTGGGGCGGCACAACATCGATAAACTCGCCCAATTCCCGGCAAAAGTACTCTCGCCATGCCAAGTTGATATGCCGGTCGAGTGATTGGGCCTTGTACTGCGTTAGTAGCAGCAGGCGTCGCATCCCGCTATTCAGACAGTTGCTGAGAACGAAATCAATGATTCGATACAGACCGCCAAACGGCACCGCCGGCTTGGCTCGGTCACGCGTCAAAGGCTCCAACCGCGAGCCTCGGCCTCCTGCCAAAATCACCGTTACTGTGTCGCGCATCGTCAATCCTTGCGATCTGGGGCTTCCTGATATTTCCCATAACGTAGCAGATGACGCAGGCCAGCACAAAAAGTGTTTTTGCCTTGAAAAATCCCGAACCTGCCCCCCCCGCCAGCGATCACCCAAGGCAATTGGCCTAGATTTTGCTACTCTCCCCATTACCACGAGCGGAGGGGCAAATTTGGCGGACACACCCTACCAGCACTGCCAAATTCGTTGATTTTTGGACAATCAACGCCATCCTTTCTTTGCCTTGCAACGTAAAAATTGCGACCAGCGAGTTGTAGCACCTGAATCACGGGAATTTGAGATGCAAAATACTTGGAAGAACGTCAGTTTCGCATTGAGCGCGATGATCGTGGGATCCTTGGTCACGACCGTCGTCCTGTCACTACCCAACGGTCTGCAACGCGGAGCAGTTGCCCAAAACAACACAGTCGCCTCGGGAGCAGCCTCGGGAACGAACACACAGCTGGCCGTCGATCGACACGATTTGACTCATGCGGAAAGCCTTTCCAATGCATTCCGAAATGTTTCCGAAGTCATTCGGCCTTGTGTCGTCAGCATTAGCACCCTGCAAACTGAATTGATCCGACGCAACGTGCCGCAAGGGATCCCGCCGCAGTATCAGCGTCTATTTGGTGCCCCGGTCGAGGAACTCGAGCGAAGTGGGATGGGGAGTGGCGTAATCGTCAGCACCGACGGCTACATCCTGACGAACAATCATGTGATCGAAGATGCCGACGAACTCACGGTCGAGCTTCACGACGGACGAAAAGTCCCGGGCAGCTTGGTCGGAACAGATCCCCAAACCGATTTAGCTGTCGTCAAAATCGAGACGCCTGGCTTGCAAGCCGCGAACTTCGGGCGATCTGATAACACACGCGTCGGTGACTGGGTGCTGGCCATTGGCAGCCCATTCGGCTTGGAACAAACCGTGA
The DNA here is from genome assembly GCA_029213145.1 of Rubripirellula sp. Classification (GTDB taxonomy): domain Bacteria; phylum Planctomycetota; class Planctomycetia; order Pirellulales; family Pirellulaceae; genus Rubripirellula. The sequence goes on from JARGNK010000097.1 coordinate 8,249, forward strand.
CCGCCGGCATCATCAGCGGAAAGAATCGTATTCAGGGGATCATCGCCAACGGTGACGGATTCGAAGATTTTCTGCAGACCGATGCCGCTATTAATCCTGGCAACTCGGGCGGAGCGTTGGTGAATTTGCGTGGCGAGTTAATCGGCATCAATACCGCAATCTTGTCTCGCACCGGAGCGAGCGCAGGAATTGGGTTTGCAATCCCCGTCTCACTTGCCAAACCGGTCCTCGAATCGATCATCGAAACCGGAGAAGTGCAGCGTGGTTATTTGGGTGCCCAAGTCGTCAGCGTCACACCTGAACGCATCCAGGGCTTCAACCTCAAAGTCAACTCTGGCGCATTGGTTGGAGGCGTGCTGGAAGACCAACCGGCCGACCGAGCCGGTTTGCAGCCTGGTGATGTTGTTGTCTCCTTGGATGGCAAGCCATGCCAAGGCGGCCCACAATTGCGTAACTACATCGCCAGTCGTCGGCCCGGCACTTCCGTCACGATGGATGTTGACCGCAATGGCCAGCGACTGAAGTTTCGTGTCACGCTCGACGAACGTCGAGAAATCGCCATGTTCGACGCCAACGGTGGACGATTCGGTGCAGAACTGGTCCCCGTTTCACCGCAGACTGCGCGGCAATACGGCTATACCAACTTGCGGAGCGGCCTGATCGTAGCCAGCGTCAAAGACGGCACCCCCGCCGCACAAGCACAACTTGATGTTGGGGACGTGATCGTTGAAGCTGCGGGGATCCGACTGCGCACCATCGAACAGCTCGCCGATGTGTTCGAGCAAATGAAAAAAAATGATCAGCCTTTACGAATGATTGTCCTCCGCGGCAATACGCGAATGCTGTTAGTACTGGAGTAAACTGTCGGGACCGGAATCAGTCGCCGACCGCTCCTACCTCGCCAGGGCCGGAGAGCGCACCCGATACGGAATAGGTGCTCCCAACGTGAACAGGTGCTCCCAACGTGAACAGGGATTGCTGCGGTAAGCGGCAATCCCGGTCCCTGCGTGGTCGGTCAGCGGACAATTTGATTGCTGTTCTCCGCTGAGTCCACTTTCCACCCGGGGATTTCTCCCTTCTAATTTGCAGTCATGACTGCAGCAACAAAACCTCTACCGAAGATTCGCAGGTTGCCCCCCAACCTGATCAACCAAATCGCTGCCGGTGAGGTCATTGAACGGCCTTCCTCGGTCGTCAAAGAACTCCTCGAAAATAGCATCGATGCGGGTGCTTCTCGGGTGGAGCTCACGATCACAGGGGGCGGAAGCGAATTAATTCGAATTGCCGACAACGGCTGCGGCATGACCGCCGACCAGCTGCCGCTTGCCGTCACAAGTCACGCCACGAGTAAGTTGCCAGACGACGATACGCTATTTCATGTCAGCACACTTGGTTTTCGTGGCGAGGCGATCGCATCAATCGGCAGTGTCTCGCATCTGCTAATCCGTAGCCGCACCGCGGCGGACGATTCAGGATCAGAAATCACAGTGCGAGGCGGTGTGGTCGAACCGCCAGTGCCGTGCGGATGCCCACCAGGCACTGTGATTGAAGTCCGAAACCTGTTCTTTAACACTCCGGTGCGACACCGCTTTCTCAAGACAGCGCAGACTGAGCGGGGTCACATTGTCGAAGCCTTTACTCGACTGGCCCTCGCAAACCCACACGTCCACTTCGTCCTGACCAACAACGACAAGCAGCTATACGACTTGCCGTCGACCGAACGATGGAGTGAGCGGATTGATGCTTTCTTTGGGGCCGAAATCTCGGAATCGCTCATCCCCATCCGCAATGATGATGCGGAAATCCGCATCGACGGCTACGTCTGTGATCCCGCCGTCAGTCGGGGAAACAGTCGCATGCAGTACCTATTTTTAAATGGGCGGCACATTCGAGATCGCGCGCTTCAACACGCACTCGGCGAAGCTTATCGAGGCATGTTGATGGTCGGCCGCCATCCAATCTGCTTTTTGCGAATGAGAATGCCGGCAGAATTGATCGATGTGAATGTTCATCCCTGCAAGTTGGAAGTACGGTTCACCGATAGCGGTCGCATTTACAGTCGTGTGCTTCAATCACTGCGGCATCAATTCCTGACCACCGATCTGAAACAGCGAGCCATTCCCCCCACGACTGGCCCGCAAACAAGTGGCGTTTCACAACACTCCGGCACTCCGACGGAATCGACTTCCGGCCTGCCAATCAGCGCCGAACAACGGCAGCGGCAGGAAGTAATCAATTGGGCTCGCACGGGGCAAACGGGTTCATCCTCCGGAGTGCCGGGCTTTCAACCTTTTCCCGATCGCTCGAGCCTCGCCGCGGGACCACTCCCCAGCCATCACGCTGCCCAACCAAACTCCGAACCAAAGGGCGAACCAAAGGGTGAACCAGTCCTTGGCGCGACGACCGGTTCAAATTCCGAGACGCCAACCGAGTCCGCGCCATGGGATCAACACGAACCAACCGACGTGGCTAACGCTACTGCAAACTCCCCCAGCGTTTCGTACCTCGGCTTTCAAGTGCACAACCGATACCTGGTCACTCAGGATGATTCAGGGATGGTCGTGATCGATCAACACGCACTGCATGAACGGGTGCTTTATGAGCGAGTCTGCGAGAAAGTTCTCACAGAACAAAGCCAGCTCGAATCCCAACGACTGCTTGTTCCCGAACCGGTGTCATTGACACCCGCAGAGCGAACGGCAGCCTTGGAGGCTAAAGATACCCTGGCGAAAGTCGGATTAGAAATCGAGGAGTTTGGTGGTGAGACGATCCTGGTCCAATCCGTTCCAGCGATGCTCCACCGTACCGCGCCAGGCGACATGCTTCGCACGCTGCTTGAATCACTCATCTCTGCTGGTAAACAACCAGACGCCAAAGATCTGCTAAATCACTTGCTCTCGACCATCGCCTGCAAGGCTGCGGTAAAAGCAGGTGACCCGCTACGCCCTGAAGAAATCACGAGCTTGCTGGAACAAAAAGATCTCTACCACGAAACTCACCACTGTCCCCATGGCAGGCCAACATCGCTGTTCTTCAGCCGCGATGAACTCGACCGGATGTTTGGCCGGCTTGGACCGACCGGCAAGAAGTAAGCCTCTCGAAGATCACAAACTCCCACCGAGCGTCCGTTCTTGCGGCAGAAATATTGACTGGCGAGCGACGACCCCGCAATTGCGGGAGCACTTTTAGAAAAACCCAGCCCCTGCCGCGAAATCAGTTTTCCTGAGAAGCAAAAACGAGACATCAGGCACACGACGGCGGGAATCCGACCCGCAGATCACTTCCCGCTCCAACGACTGCCGCCATATCGGTTCGCCAGCAAATTCCTCGCTGCTGCGGCCCGATCAGATTTCCCGGCCTCCTCCCAAAGCTGGGCAATCCAATGAAGCGATTCGGCATGGATCTCTGGCTCGGCGTAGAACAGGACATCGACATGCAAATAAGCCATCAATGCATCCTTGGGTTGTTTCGCAACCCGATAACAATCACCCAAAACGTTATAAGCGCGACCGAATAATTCCGTGTCACTTGATTCATGGTCCTTAATGACCTTTTGAATCGCTTGCACACCTTGGGTGGGATCACCAGCCTCGGCGACGCATCTGGCGAGACCGATTGTCGCAAAAACTTTCAACCGTTTTGCTTCAACCGCCCGCGAAGGCTGTTCAATGACAGATTGATACTTGGTTTTTGCTTCCGCAGTTTTCCCTTGATCGATCAATGCTCGTGCTTCCAAAAGTGAAGCACGCATTTTGTATTCTGGCCAAGGGGCCTTGCTCGCGATCGATCCGTAGTAACGCACTGCCGAAGCGTACTCGCCTTGTGCAACAGCTAGATCACCCAGCACCTCGGCCGCTTCGAAAAAATGGTAACTCGTGGGCGCACTGCGGACAAAATCGAGCATCGCCTCAGACGCGAGAGCTTTGTCGCCTCCCGCAGTCAAGGCCACACGCGCATCGACGAGCGCGCGATAAAAGCTCAGATCGCTACGGATATTTTTCGTTGCCTCATTGACGTTGGGCACACGCTGCAGATCCTGCTGGGCTCGGGAGTACTTCCCAGCCACCGCGCGAGAACGGGCCTCACGCAATTCCGTCGGCTCATCCGCAAAACTAACCAGACGGATCTCCGCAACGGATACTTTCTTGCTCTGCTCACCAACCTGCATCGTGACTTCGGTGGGTGACATTGCTGACAGCGTGCCTGCTACGACCCCACCGCGGCGCAAGAACACCTGGTCGTCCTCTGCAATGGCAACGGAGGTCAAGAACAACGAAAAACAGGCTACGGCCAACCAGTGGCTATCGCAATGATTCAATCTGCTTCTCCAGCGATGAGTACAGCGGCGACCACTTGGTTTGGGCCAGACCGGGATAAAGTTGTTGTGTCGTTCGAAGTGCTTTGCTCGCTTCGGTGAGTAATCTCTCGCGTTCCACTCCCCGCAATGTCTTTGCTCTCTCTGCGTCACATCGCGCGACTTCGTATCGCGCCTCGTAAAACGTCTCACGAAAAGCCGTGTGGGACATTGTTGCAGCAGCTATCTTCGCCCATCCCCAAATAATCGGATTTGGCTTTTCACCCACGCCGGTAATGGCACGCTGGTATTGACTGCTGTCGAACTTCCCCCATCGAGCCAATAGCCTTGCCGCCTCGACTTGCAGGTTCACCGCATTCGGTTTGGCTTGTAATAGCTGTCGATAATCCTCCAAAGCCCCGGCAAAATCACGTTGCAGAGTTTTCACGCCAGCTAACCTTGCCTGAATTTGCGTGACCAGGATTGGATCCGCCGACGCAACCGTCAATAAATGATCTAAAGCAACCGCAGCTTGCTCGTAATAACGTCGCGCGACCGGTTGCAGTGATTCGGGGTTGTCATCAAATCCTGCGCCCAAGCTAACGTAAGTCTCGGCAACCCACAAAAGGACACCGGTGTCAGTCGCATCAGCGGCGAGTTCCGTCAAAAAAGCCTCAAACACTTTCGACAGTTGCTGCTTGCCCTCACCATCGGCTGCTTTCATCTGGGTTTCGATGGAGCGTGCTAGTTGTACGTAAATCGCGACCATCTGCTGCTTTGCCTGCGAATCCGTGCCGACCGCCTGCTGCAGCGTGCCCATCACTGCCTTGGCTTTTGCGACCATTTCAGCGTTCTGATCAATCGACGCCACATAGGAACGAAGAGCGATTTGCAGCGTCTGACGAGTCAGTAAAGGATCGCTTACGGCCGCGTGTTTTGTGTTGATCAACGTGACTGGACCGAGCGTTGGATGCTCCAGGACTTCAACCGCTCGAACCGGCTGCGAAGCTTCCAGCAGAACTTCGGCTGTCAATAACATGGCTGTCACATTGAATGCGTTTACCACTGGATTATCTGGCAAACGTTCAAAGCCACTTACCAAAAAGCTTTGACCGTCCGACAACAAACGCTGCTGATTTTCAACGACTTCGGGATTCGATTTCTCGGCAGACGCTTGCAAGGCACGCTGACGCCGCACGTATTGGCCCCGCAACGCGTGTCCGGTGATCAGATCTGCCTGCCAACGCGCGGGCGAATCTTCTGGAATCAACTCGGTCAGTTGCTGGGCCCACTCGACTCGTTCAAAATTGGCCATCGTGGGGACGGCAACCGCAAGCACTTCCACCGCATCGGGTGAATTTGGCCAAGTTTTGGCGAGGTAGACCGTTGCCTCATAGATTCGTCGCAACTCGAAACTACGATCCATACTCGCCGCAGCGTCGGCGAATAATTGATTGTAGCTCGCCAAGGCAATCTTCGCGCACTGCAAGGCCCCGTCACTTTCAGGGTGCTGCCGCGCCATGAACTCGCCCACTACCGCAGCCCGCATGGGATCACCTTGAATCGAATAGAGGTAGCAAAGAAAGTACCTCGCCAAATTCAATTCTGAGGGGGGCGTTGATTCATCGGCCAGTGCCATCGCTAAGCGATACGATGCCAACGCAGACTCTTTAGCCGCGACCAATTTCTGTTGGGCCGACGTTAACTGCTCCTGTTTATCACTTGAATCACCGTCCACCTGCAATTTTTGTTGCAAGACCAAGATTTGGTTGGTCAATGGACCAAGCTGATTTAGGAATTGGCGTCCCGCTTGGGCTGCCTCGGCAAATGAAGCCGGTTCCTGCGGTCCACCATCAAGCCTCTGGCTTCCCAATTCTTCAGCCAATTGAAGGGCGGCTTCCTGCAAGGCTCCCTCTTCACCGGCGACAAATTCCGCGTGATCGCGGGCGGCTGCCAATGACTGTGTGATGACAGCTTGGTTCATCCCGCGACTCGAAAAATCCTGAGCCTGCATTTGCAGTGCCCGCGCTAACCCAAGGCGAATCGCCAACATGTCGGCGTCTCGTTGAAAGCTTCGTGGAACAGTTTCGATCCACCGATTGGCTTGCTTGATCGCGACCAAATACTTCCGTTCACTCGGCGCCAACCAGCTGTCCATCGCCAACCGCAGCGTCTCCGTTTTTAAACGCCGCATCTCTAGGGGCTCGTCGGGCTGATCGAGCAAATCACCATAATAAGCAAGAGCATCCTTCGTCTTGCCCATCTGGGCGTTACATCTGCCCTGGTACATCCTGGCATACAGCCCCGCCAATCGGCTGCGATACTTTTTGTAAATCGATTCATATTGTTCGGCTGCAGCTGCAAGTTGCTCTACCCGCTGTGTTGAACCGCTGTCGAATGTTCCGGCCAACTCTTCTCGAATCGCGGCGGCCAGCAATTCGGTCTGTAAATTGTCGGCCCGCAATTGAGTTCGACGCTTGGCAAGAACCACCTCTGCACGATCTTTGGTGTCAAGAACCTTGGGAATTTGATCGAGTTCAGCGGTGACGAGGGTTTCGAGCTTTTTCAATTCGTCAATACCACGCTGGAACTGATCGCGCGCCTCGGGCACCAAGATCGCCGAATCACCAAGCTTAGATTGCTCCAACTTAATTCGAGCCCGCTCCACAATCGTATTGGCTAGCTCACTGCGAGCCGCGAACAACTTTGGATGCCCCGATTTTGAATCGACAAATTGCTGAAGCTGCTGCTCACCCTGACCAAGTAACTCCAGTCGACGCTCGATATCACGTTGGGTTCGGGAATACGCGATTAAGGTGACTGCCCGTTCCAACGGTATCAGCTCACGCTGCTCGGTCGATGCCAGCGGGCTATCTTCCATCGTTGTCAGGTAGTCGAGTGCCGTTTCGTAATAGCCTCGTTGCACAAGCCCCTGCAGAAATGGAAGAAACGGTTCCTCACCGCGCAGCGGAGCGCAGATAGATACCAACACCGAAGCCAAGCAGACTCCGAACGCCACTCTGCAACGTGGAATTCGGCAAAACAGAAAACCACCGCTCAAAACACTCTCCTCCTTTGATCGCCCAATGGCAGAGACAATTCACGCGTTATTGCTGCCAGCGGCAGCAATAACGTCCGCAATTTGCCAAACCATGTTCGTGGCAAGACGGCTACCCGCATCATCAAACTCAGCCATTCACATCATCACTTTAAACAGTCCAGTGGGCCTGTCGCAGAACGGCCTTGGGGGAATCCTTCATCCGCTCGTACCAAATGGTAAGCAAGGAGCCGTCACCCAACTGCACCGTGCTTGGGTAGCCAAGGTCGCCCCCGACCGCATCCTCTGAAATCGTGATTGGATCAGACCACGTCTTGCCGTTGTCCTCACTCAATCTTGCCTGATTCCCAAAGGGCCGTCGTCGATAACCGTAGCTCATCATCAACCGGTCATCACGTAAACGTGTCAAGAACGAGGGCAACCCCCAAACACCGATCGAATGCGGAACGGTCCAACTCGCACCACCATCATGCGATTCAGACTGCAGCGTTTCACGATCACTGTTGGGATTTTGATTTCGGATATGAGCTACCAATGTGCCATCACTGGCTTCGACTGCATGAAGTTCGTGGTACTGCTTGCTGTCATCCCCGGGGCGTATCGGAATCTCAGCCAGCGGTTGCCAATTTTGACCATCGTCCGATGACTGACAAACCTGGACTTTGCGTTCCTTCGCCCAGAGACTGGCTCCCGCATAAAGCAGACGTCCGTCGGAGAGTTGGATCGGTCCATGAGGACTATTCACAATACTGGCGTACCGATTTGACCAAGTCACTCCACCATCGGTCGACCGAATCATCCAACATCCTAAATCTGACTGCCGCTGCTCGGGAGTCAGACGCTGATGCGCCGCCATCCAACGATTCATCCTTTCCTTGGGCCATGCACCAGGTTCCCCAGGCTTGAGTTTCATGGCGGCGGTAAGGTGGTAACTCTCGTAGGCAAGCGAGGTAAACGTGGTAACCAACAACGAGCCTTTCGCTGTTTCGACAATACCAGCGTCTCGATCATCAATACCAGAATCAATCAAAGTCCGCGGCCAAGTCCATGTTGCCCCATCATCGTGTGACCGCATCATATCGACCCGACCGAACGGGCAAACATGTTGCTCGCGGCCACCTGACCACACGACCACCAATTCTCCATTGCTGCGTCGGGTCAACGTGGGCCAACCGCAATAAAGATCAGGCGTCGGGCTGATCACACGAATATCATGAACCGTCGCTGCAGGCGAAGCACCGGCAACGCGACATCGCGAAGCGAGCGTCAGCGCGGAAGCAGTCGTCCACCCCAGAAATTGGCGACGACATTGACCGGATTTTGTTGCTGACGATCCGGCTGATTCAGTTTTAGGCATGATTCAATCTTTGGGTTGTTCTATCCATCCGCATCCACCGCTTCGCTATGATCGCACATTGTAACCGATGTAAGATGGTAACTTCAGTCGCTCACCACCCGAACCTGCCACCGATTCGCCATGAAACATCTCTCCATCCTAACGTCGGTTTGCTGCTGCTTGTTCATTCCTTCGTTCCTACGTGGCGCAGAAACCTACGATGTCGTCATCTATGGCGGTACAAGTGGTGCGATTGCCGCTGCGGTTCAAGTCAAACGCATGGGAAAATCCGCGATCGTTGTCTGCCCCGAAAAACACCTGGGGGGGTTAACTTCGGGAGGCCTCGGCTGGACAGACTCAGGAAACAAAGATGCGATCGGAGGCATCAGTCGCGAATTCTACCATCGTGTCTGGAATCACTATCAAAATAGCAGCGCATGGAAATGGCAGGATTCATCCAGTTTTGGCAATCGCAACCAAAGCCCACCGGGGCCCCAAGGAGATGGTGCAACGATGTGGGTATTCGAACCTCATGTCGCCGAGGCAATTTTTGAATCGCTTGTGTCCGAGTATCAAATCCCCGTACATCGCGACCGCTGGCTTGACCGTGATCCCAACACCGGCGTGACCAAGCAGAAAGGGCGGATCACTGCAATCCAAATGACGGACGGATCACGCTACGCGGGCAAAATGTTTATCGACGCTACTTACGAAGGTGATTTGCTGGCCACCGCCGGTGTCGACTATCACGTAGGCCGTGAAGCCAACTCAGTTTACGACGAAAACTGGAACGGGATCCAAGTCGGTGTTCTCCACCACCGCCACCACTTCGTCAAACCGATCGACCCTTACGTTCAACCAGGTGATCCCAGCAGCGGAGTGGTCTGGGGAATCAGTGATGAAGACCCAGGCGAAAAAGGCTCAGGAGACCATCGCATCCAGGCCTACTGTTTTCGCATGTGCTTGACCAACCTCGCAGAGAATCGCATCCCATTCCCAAAGCCAAACGACTATGACCCCAGTCGTTACGAACTGCTGCTGCGTGTCCTCGATTCTGGCTGGCGAGAATTGTTTAACAAATTTGACCCTTTGCCAAACCGCAAAACAGACACGAATAACCATGGCCCATTTAGCACCGACAATATCGGGATGAATTATGAATACCCCGAAGCAAGCTATCAGCAACGAGATCTGATCATACAACAGCACGAAGACTACCAAAAAGGCCTGATGTACTTCATGGCAAACGATCGCCGTGTCCCCGCTGACGTTCGCACAGCCATGTTAGAATGGGGCTTCGCCAAAGATGAATTTCCAGAGACTGGGGGATGGCCACACCAAATCTATGTCCGTGAAGCGAGGAGAATGGTCGGACAATATGTGATGACCGAGCATGATTGCCTCGATCGAAAAACCACGCCCAACTCAATTGGCATGGGCTCCTACACCGTCGATTCCCACAATGTACAACGCTATATCAAACCAAACGGAAAGGTGCAAAACGAAGGCGATATCGGGGTAAAGACACCGCGTCCTTACGAGGTCGCCTATGGTGCAATTATCCCCAAGCAAGAGCAGTGCGAAAATCTGCTGGTGCCCGTTTGCGTTTCATCCAGCCATATCGCTTTCGGCTCCATTCGCATGGAGCCTGTCTTCATGATTCTTGGTCAGTCGGCTGCCACCGCCGCCTGCCTGTCAATCGACCGAGGAGAGTCGGTGCAGCAACTGCCATATCCGATCTTAAAAAATCAACTCCTTGCCGATCGCCAAGTCTTGGAACTCGAAATCGAGTACCCATTTGATTCTCGAAAAATCCCCGGGACGGTCATCGACAATCAGAATGCACAATTGCAGGGCAATTGGACCGCATCGACGGCAAACCGCGCGTTCGTTGATGGTGACTATCAGCACAATGGCAACACCGGGGACAAGTCAGCTAATTACTTGGCTGAACTCGCCGCCGGCCGCTACCAGGTCAGCCTCTCCTACCCTCGCAATGCGAACCGGGCAACCAACGTGCCGATCACGATTCACCATGCCGACGGCATCAGCCACGCAAGTGTGGATCAAACGCAGACGCCCGAGAGAGATGGGCTATTTCACTCCATCGGAACCTACCGTTTCGACGGAACCGCAAAGGTAATCATTGGCACCGAGAACACTGACGGTTACGTGATCATTGACGCAGTTCAATTCCTGAAACAACCCTGACCTACCCCAGAGTCACCCAGCTTGGTTCCAAGAATGGCTTGGTTTCAAGAACAGCTTGGCTCCAAGAGCAGCTTGGCTCCAAGAGCAGCTTGGCTCCAAGAATGGCAAGTTACTCGGCTGGCAAGCTGGCGATCCGGCATTGGGAGTGGTTCGCTAGGCAGGCGGGATGACCTTGGGCCCAGCCGCCAAAATCGCCTCACTCGCTCCGGCGGAAAATCGCTGAAAATTTTGCTGAAACAAATCAGCCAGACGGCGGGCGCAACTGTCATATTCTTCGGCATCTGGCCATGCATCCCGAGGCCACAAAATCTCAGCTGGCACCCCATTGCACTGCGTGGGGACTTCAAAGCCGAACAAGGGGTCTTTGCGAGTCTGTTCATTGACCAGTGAACCATCGTGGATGGCATCGATCATCGCTCTGGTGTGTGGCAGACTCATCCGCTTGCCGACTCCGTAGCCACCACCTGTCCAACCGGTGTTGATCAACCAAGCTCGACTACCATGTCGGCGCATCTGCTCGGCAAGCAGTTCCGCATATTTGGCTGGATGCCATACTAAAAACGCTGCACCAAAACAGGCACTGAACGTTGCCGTGGGTTCGTTCACGTTCATTTCGGTGCCCGCTACTTTGGCCGTGTAACCACTCATGAAGTGATACATCGCTTGCTCGGCCGTCAATTTCGATACAGGCGGCAGCACGCCAAAAGCATCGCAGGTCAGGAAAATGATATTGGTGGGATGGGATCCGACGCAAGGAATTTGCGCGTGCTTGATAAAGTCGATGGGGTATGCGACACGCGTGTTCTCGGTGATCGAGGCATCATCGTAATTGACTTCATGAGTCGTTTCGTCGAACACAACATTTTCCAGCACCGCCCCATATTGGACGGCGTTGTAAATTTCGGGTTCGCTTTCGGGATTCAAGTGAATCACTTTTGCATAGCACCCACCCTCGATATTAAAAATCCCGGTGTCCGTCCAGCAATGCTCATCATCGCCGATCAAATTACGTTGCGGGTCAGTTGACAAGGTCGTTTTGCCGGTTCCCGACAAGCCAAAGAACAGCGACACCTCTTTTTGGTCCGACATGTTGGCACTGCAATGCATACTCAACACACCGCGTTTCGGCATGAGGTAGTTCATCACCGTGAACACACCCTTCTTCATCTCACCGGCATACTGAGTCCCCAAGATCACAAGCTCACCATGCTCGATCGACAAATCGATGCTGGTCTTACTGGTCATCTGGGCCGTGTAAGGATTCGCCGGGAACGATCCCGCATTGAAGATGACAACATCGGGCTCACCAAATTCAGCCAACTCATCCGCGTCTGGTCGGATCAGCATGTTATGCATAAACAAGGCGTGATAAGCGCTCTCGGCGATCACCCGAACCTTGATCTGGTGCTTGGGATCCCAACCAGCATAGCCATCAAAAACAAAGATTCGGGATCGAGTGTTAAGGTAATCGATCGCCCGCTGTCGATTGATCGCAAACGAACGCTCGGTCAGCCGAATATTGACATCGCCCCACCAGATGTCCTCCGAGGAAGCCGCATCTACCACGATCCGTTTGTCTTTCGGGCTGCGTCCCGTCTTGTCGCCACTCCGGGTCGCCAAGGCACCCGATGCCGAGATGACCGCGTCACCATCAATGATCGCGAACTCGTACAGCCTTGCGGGAGTCGCGTTGTGGATCACCTCATCGACAGAGAGACCGTACTCAGACAGATCAATCGGATTCACACTCATGGTTCGGCCTTTAACCAACGGGAACAGCAATCTATCCCCGAAGTGTACATAGCCCTCACGAAGGCGTCACGGTGGTGTGCCGAACGACCCTTGGAATCAACCCTGCAGCGATTGCCAAATTTGCGTTTACTTCTCGACGGCTTCGGCGGCGAGGCTGTGCTGATCCTCAATTACGGCAACCATCCGCGACGTGGCAAAGCCATCGACGGGCTGAACGCTGGGACTTGCGATGCGTTAAGAGACCGATTGGATCAAACGAACTCTCTGGGTTCAAACTGGCTCTGGGTTCAAACTGGCTCTGCATTCAGCCTGGCTGCCAAGCCAGTTACTCGACAGTCCCGGTGACAATACAGGATGCCGATCGGTTACCCGGCAAATCGGTCACGATTCGCAGTTTCTGCGTGATCGATTGATCGGTACCATCACCAGTAAAACGCAACTTTACAAACTGCACTTTCTTTTTGCCCACAGGCACTTCGAATTCAAAGCGTTGGTCAACACACTGCACATCCAGGATCTCGAATGGCTCGTCACCACGCACCACCAATCGACGCTCGACGGTCCCCTCGCGGCGAGTTGTTCCAAGGCTGACCGATGCTGGTGACACGCTGATCACCGGCCGGACTCGGCCAGAGATCGCCATCTCAGTGGTGGGAAATTGACGATCATTGCTGATCAATGTCAGTCTTTCCCGAATCTCACCTTCAGGAAGTTCCCCGTCAACTCGGACCCGCATCCGATAACGCACTTGACCGCCGGTTCGCTCCGGCGGATTCAGACGAACCTGCAAGTTTGCACAGTGACTGCGGACATCGGTGATCTCCCAGTTGCTATTGCCGTTGTGAGTGATCGTCACCTCTTGCTCTCGAGATTGCCCCGCGGCGATCTCACCATAATTGATTTCCGGTGGATCAAAGCTGATATCAGTGCGAATGAATCCACTGACTTTCAGCTGCACTTCGGCATAACTTGGTCGATCAAACACAACTGTAATCGTTGCTGATTTTTGACCAATGAATGTATTGGTGTTGAATGTCGCAACGACTGCACCTTTCTCATACGTTTTCAACGACTGCTTCGTCAGCGTTGGAGTCGTGCATCCACAACTCGTTCGCACTGCTTGAACGTGCAGATCCTCCTGATACAGGTTGGTGAACTCAAAGTGGAATTCACTCTTTGTTCCACGACCAACGATGCGAAAATCATGTTCCTTTACAGAGAACATTTTATCCGCCCATTGCTGAGCCGATGCTTCGCTTGCCAAGACTGGCAACAATAGGCCAATCGCCAAAACCGTATTGACAACTGTTCGCCGATCAAGAATCGCCATCATTCCCTACCAGGTGAAAAGGAAAGGCCCCCACGTGGCAAGTCACGCTAGCAAAGACCTAGCGGTCATCGATGCACGAAGTGGTACCCATATGTAGGGTTTCGGCTGTTTGATCGAATTTTTCCAATAATTCCGCCAAACGCTCCATCGGCAAACCAACTACGTTGCTTTCACTGCCGTCACCGAGGACTCGAAGCCAATCATTCCCGTCTTGGTAGCCAAAGGCCCCCGCCTTTCCTTCCCAGAGCATGGAATCGAGGTAATCCTCGAGCATCGCCTCGCTCAAAGCCGCCATCTCCAATTCCGTTCGCACCACATCGACCAGGCATTTGCGGTGGGTGACCGACCACAAACAGACCCCCGTGTAAACATCATGGCGACGCCCACTGAGGGTTCGAAGAATTACCTCGGCATGCTGCTGATCGCGCGGCTTACCAAGAATTTGCCCCAAACAAGATGCCACTGTATCAGCAGCCAACACCAAACCACTTTCGAGACGCAACGCCACATCTGCCGCTTTCCGATAAGCATATCGGGCGACTAGCTCTGGAGCCGTTTCGCGACTGCAGACACCACATTCCGCTGAATCAGCGGCCACGATCACCTCGAACTGATAACCAGCGGCAAGCAGCAATTGAGCCCGACGCGGCGACCCACTGGCCAGAATGAGCGGTTCGTTGGTCGGCAACGCAGCGCATGGTAAATCTTGCATCAGCGGTAAGTCATCCGAAAACTGCATCGCTCAAACTTGCCTCTCGTCAAAACCTTACCGGTTTCCAAGCTTCAACGCTCAAACCGACTGATCACGAGCCGATGGATTGTTGCCAGTGGGCGGGTCATGGATTGTTGCCAGTGGGCGGGTCATTGCCTGTGGGCGGGTCGTTGCCAGCCGATGGGTCATTGCCTCTGTCGGGTCCGTTGCCTGTATCGGGTCCGTTGCCTGTATCGGGTCCGTTGCCTGGGGGCGGATCGTTGACCGTGGGCGGGTCGTTGCCAGACGATGGTGATTGCAATTGGCCTTGTCGACGCGTTTCCAATTGCCGCACGGCACCACGCAGCGACTCAATCAAACGTGGCACCTGACCTGCAGCGACGAATACGCGAGCACTGACAGCCGACTGAGGAAAAAAGCTGGTCAGAAAATCCAATCCAAACTCATTTGCGCCGTGACCAATCATGACCCCATTGGCATAGACGCCGCTGAGTACTTCGTCCGGCATTTTCAAATCATCATAAATCTCTTGCGGAGTGGGCTGCCTTGCCTGATTTTGATTGGGGACGTTTGGTGTCGGAGGATCGCCAAAACGATTCTTGTAAAGCTCCAGATTTGCATTGAGTGCCTCAATGAACTGTGGCATGACCGGGTGCGGAATCACAACACGTCGTGCAACTCGATGCGGACGACCAACCGTTTGCAAAAAGTCGACAATGAACTCGCTCGGGCCAGTCATTACGATCGCCCCCGTGCTGAAACAACCATCGGCGACGTGATCTGGCACCCGAGCGCGCAAAGCTGGATTTCCCTCGTTGGGATCGGGGCGTTCGGCCGGTGAGGGAGAGGGATCCGTTGACATGCGTACCGTAGAATTCAAGAGGAGAGCTAGGTGAACCGAACAGCCTGTATTCTGCAGGGGAAGTCACGTCCTGACAACGGCATCTGACTTGCGTGATTTTGAATTAACCAGAATCTTCGAGCGGAGCTCACCCTCGCGACAGACGCTACGTTCCCGTCTCGGCCCGCTCTCGCTTCACACGCAAGGGGGTCGCAGTTCTCCGTGGCAACACGACGTGAGGCGTCGCCAAAACGCACCCTAGAAAAGCAAAGAGCCCAGTGAACGCGACCACCAACACTTCGCGTTCCAAATTACGCCCGCGGAAAATCTCCAGCAGCGTCCAAGCCCAGTTGCTGATTTGCCATCCGGAGTAGCTGTATTCGCGGTAATCGTTGAAGTGCAATCCGAGCGAATATGGCACCAACGCACTCACAACGGCAACCGCAATCAAAGCCGCGAGCCCCACCTCAACCCGCGGATTATTGTTGATGCGTATGCCGCCAATCACGAGCCGCACACTAACCAAAAAGACAACCGCGTAACCGGCAAAAGCCATGACAAGGGGATTCACCGGGTTCGGAATGGCCGGCGTTGCAGCTTGATCAAACAAATAGCGAAAAGCAATGCGACCGGCCATCGCGAGTGCCACCACATTGACCACTGCGAATACCAATCCAGTGACCGGCCCTGGTGTTAACCAAGTGAGCAAACATCGGGCAAACAGACTGCTGGGCAATTCACGTCGAACACGCGGCGTCACCACTTCCCGTTCAGCCGCAATCATGCTGCCACAGATCAACCAAAAGACGCCCGCCACAATGCCGTAAATCAACAGGATATCAACAGCAGCGCGATCGAACATCTGAATCGCTAACGCTCCCAAGCCCACAACCACGGTACTAAAAAGCAGCATCGAGACGCGTAAATGCGTCGATCGATTCTCACTTTCGGGCGTCAATTGAGCAGCCGTGGCGGTCAGTAGCAAATGCCCAATCGATAAAGCGAACACCAGAGCAGACGTCACGATGTAAAACATCATCCCCGTTGAAAGTGGGTTGCCGAACAAAATCAGATTGACCACCAAAAAGGCCAAACCCCACTCGGACAATAGCAAGACCAACATCACAGCCAACAAGGTCGAAATCCTACCGGTGCGGGACCGTGCAAGCGGCGCAAAGAACAAGGACAAAATGGTCAGCATGACTGCGGCTGCAATCAACAAAGCCATGATTAACAGAGTCGTTGGCAAGTCCACCCCTCGCAGCGTATAGGCATACGCCACGCAGGGAAACAGAGCGACGTAGTAGAGAACCATCTGCAACATGGCACTGGCCAATTTGCCAAGCACAATCTGCCATGGACTGAGCGTGCTGATCGACAGTAATTCAAGCGTGCCATCGTCTATCTCACCTTCCAAAGAACGATAGGCTGCCAATGGCACGACTAACAGCATCGGGATCGCTAATACGATGTAATAGCCAATCAACAGTCGCGGCGCCGACGGTGAGGTGTAAATCTGTGGCATCAAACTTAAGCTGCCGACCACCGTCCAGCCCAACGCAGCAAACAGCAAAACCGAAAAGGTCGTGACGAACTGGCGACTCTTCAATGCTTGCCTGGTTTCCTTGACAAGAATTGGGTTCAGCGAATCCCCGATCCGTTCGCAGGCCCTGTCGATTCGATCTAGCCAATGACTCTGCTGGGGCACTGCCCCAACATCCTCTGCTTGAGTGGCCGGTATCGTCATTGCACCAACCCCTCTGTCACATGCAGAAAGACATCTTCCAAGCTTTTTTTGTGCGAACTCACCTCGGCAACATCGAACCCTCGAGAGACCAACCAAGCAACAATCGCCGCCTGATCTTCTACTTCTCCTTCAAATTCAAATCGAATCAACTGGCCATCAACGATTAATTGCTGCACGCCAGGGCGGGCTTGAAGTTCCTGAGCGGCTTGGTTGGTGTCGTTGAGAATGCGGATCGTTAGTTCGCGGTGCGTGGCCTGTTCGTGCTGAATTTCTTCCACGCTTCCCGTCGCCAACAAACGCCCCTGCTCGATGATTCCCACCGTGTCACACATCTCCGCCAACTCCGTCAGGATATGGCTGCTAATCAAGACGGTTTTCCCCCGATCGGCAAGTTCGCGAATCATCCTCCGAAGATCGATCCGGGCACGCGGGTCCAAGCCTGCGGCGGGCTCATCCAAGATCATCACCGTCGGGTCATGGATCAGGGCTCGTCCCAAACAAAGCCGTTGCTTCATCCCTTTACTCAAACCGCGGATTGGTTTTTCAGCCATCCCCTTGGTGCCAGTGAAGTGAAGCACCCATTTCAATCGCGCGTTTCTTTCGCGACCGACCAACCCGTAGGCTCTCGCAAAGAAATCGAGGTATTCTTGACAATTAACATCGCGGTAAGTCCCGAAAGCATCAGGCATAAACCCGAGGCGGCGACGAACATATTCGGGGTCGTTCACCACCGAAAACCCGTCCACCAAAGCATCGCCATAGCTCGGCAAATCAAGCGTTGCCAGAATTCGCATCGAGGTTGTCTTTCCAGCGCCGTTGGGACCGATGTAGCCGAAGACATGGCCTCGCTTTACAGAGAACGAAACATCATCCACCGCCCGCGTTTCACCAAAGAAGCGGTGCAGTCGCCGCATTTCAATGCAATCGTCTTCCGCCACATGCACTCGATTCGTCACTGCGGATCGCAGTAACGAATCATCCTGCAGAGGTTCCGCACTCGGCTCACCACCCATCAAAGCATCACTTTTACTGAACTTCTCTTGGCTCATCGCAACGTCCCAAATATGTACCGGACGCTTGCTGACACCTCGCACTCCTCAACAGCGAGGACATCCTGACTTAAATCGGCGATCGCGACAAAATGTGAAGGCGGAAGCTCACCGAGTGTTTGCATTTGCCGCTGCAACCATAACTCAAAAACACCATTGCTTACGCTGTTCCTGCGATCGACTTGGTTGTTAATCGTTGACAACACATCATAAACATCGCGTCGCCTGCGAGTTCGCTGGTTATCCTGCTCGCGAACTTCTGCGCGAGGAACGAAAGCGTTGTACATCTGCCCTAGGACTTTCGACGCCGCTGTGGTGGTGAGTGGAGAACCCAGCATTGATTCCCCGGGTGAAAGATTCTGGATCGCCCAAGCATTGCCGTCCTGGTCACGAATCACGACATCTCTAAGTTCAAATTCAAATCCATTCGTCACCGTGGGTGAGGCCCCTCTAGCCTGAGCGGGTGTCAACTGAAGGAATCCGATTCCCGGTCGCGGCAAGTGCGTAATGAATTGGCGTTGCTGTCGAGACGGCAAAAACGACGAACTGAATCGTTGTTCATCCGGACGCAACTCAACGGTCCCCAGCACAGAAGGAGGTATTTCAAGGCTTTCTTGCCAGGAACTCCCGGTTCCCTCTTGAAAAGGAAATACCTCAGCATCGGGCGCAAAACGCAAACCATCGCCAGGCCGAATACCAGCGAAATAGGTCCCCCGCACCCGCTCCGCAGCATCACCCGAAACGCCATCCACCCAAGTCAGTTGTCTGACACGCGCCACGGTTCCGAAACCATCCGCAACGATGCCGTAACCAAACATCGCAACCGTGGTCACCAACGCCAAAATTGGTGCGATCGCAAACATCAAATATCCACGCCCCAATTTCGTCGTGCGACGATAGGCGATGGGTCCCACCAAAATCACAAAGACGGTTAACAACCCAATGAAAGTGTAAACAGGTGGCTGGGCAACTCCGGGAATCATCCATTCAAAAAAACGTCGGTTTCCCAACAAAGGATCAACTCCGCGTCGCAGCAATGGTGAAACCCGGTAGCCGGCCGTCCGCTGCATCAACGCCAAGACCTGAGGCGGCGACAAGAAAGAATCTCGCTTTACAACCACCATCTGACCGGCCCCAACCTGTCTGATCGTCATTTCAGAAGCAACCGCATCAAGCACGGGCTCCATCGCTTGCTCTCCCAACCGAACCCCCGCTGCGATTGTTTGATTTGGCAGGAAGTTCCGCAATGAATCACGCAACCGCAAATCAGCCGAGGCATCCGGCAGATTACTAAAATTCGCCAACTGAAAAACGGCTGAAAATTCGTCTGAATCAAGGACGACGAGCGTACCACCTTGCAGCACCCAGGCCCGTACCGCTGCAAAAACGGATTCCAACTGCTGCACTTGCTTGAGCGTCGTCAACGTCATCGCCATTACGTCAAAACGTTGATAGTTGCGCCAGTCAACCGCCAGTTCAGCCGGCGTCAGACGCAGCCCGGCCGAACCCAAAAAAAAGGCATCAGAAACTGATGACTCCGCTTCCGTGGGATCACGAACCAGGAGAAAGTTGGATTCAAATTCGGAAGGCATCAGCGATGAAAACAATGCCCGGCTGCGAATTTGACCAGAAAGCTGCCCCGTGTAGCCAGGCAAGACCTCGCCATTTTCCAACACAGACACGCTCACCGCACGCCCCACGGACCACTTGGGCAGGTACCGCACCAAACTGGCTTGCCGCATTCCTTGCGAAAGCACTACCGGCACATCAACCACGATTCCATTGCGAGGCGGCAACTGTCCGCCAGGAACCGTTTCGAAGCGAAAAGTCAAATTGCGGTCCGCAGTCACAGTCCCTTGTGGTTGAATCGAAATCGACACGGGCAAATACATCACCGAAGATTCTGCCGCCAACTCAACCGTCGTTCGGAATCCGAAAACAGTTGCCCCCACTGGCGGTATCGCCAATGGATCAACCGTCGGCCCGAACATACGTTGCGCAGTAGACGTTGGAGCGGAGAAGGCCGCCCCGAGAAAACAGACGCTCACGGCTAAAAAGATGCGGAGATTCCATTTCAAACGCATCATCATTCCTTCGAATCTCGCGGAGGAAGGATTTGTGGTGGCAACTGATCGGCAGCGAATGGACTGCCATCATGCGCTTCAGATGGCGGAGAGTACCAGATCAACGACACCCCACGAACGAGAAAAAAGAGCAGGCTAAACAACAGAAAAATAATTGCCAGGTAAACAAACGCCGCCATCACCGAATAGGCTACTGCGTTTCCCTGCCCGGCCACGCGCGCAACCGCAGCGATCACAGCAGCCAACAAGGTCAGCGCAAACAACCACCGCGATGAAATCCGCGGTAACAACCGACTCTGAAGCACCGGTTCAACCGACGGCGTTTTCGTCATAGTGGATATGCACAAAAAATAAAAAGGGACAAGCACCAACAGCCCTCTGTTCCTCGGAAGCGAAACAGCGGATTCCTTGGGAGCACGCTGGGAGGGCCATAAAACACCACGACCGGGCCGATCGGCGGCCTGGCGAATTATAACGTAGCGATGAAGTCCATGAACAAGGGCAGGCCGCAAGGAGTCTAATGCCTCGCCCAAATGACTGAGCAGGCATGATTGCCAGTGGCGGTTAATCCCCACCTTTCCCGCTTTACAGCCAACTTTCCCGCTTTACAGCCAACTTTCCCGCTTTACAGCCGGCAAACTCAGGTGCGGCATCTGCGACATGGCCCCGCTAGAACACTGCATTGCCTCGAAAGCTAGCCTGGTCGAAGACTCACCAACTGGTCGCTTACTGACAGGCAAAAGATCCAAGCACGACCGGCGTTAAGTCGCCACGCAGCATTCGCTCCACTCGAACCCGCCAAACTTGACGGAGCAGAATGCTCCGACACGGGAAGCATTGGCAAACTTGTTCCACAGGTCACATTAAAACTTCACCTTCAAATTCAGGCTGACTTGTAACCCCAGCGTCAGGCCAAAACGAGGCGGCGTGACCCTAATCGCTCAGATCGCTGAGTTAGTATGGCAACGCTCAAGCATATGCAAGACAAACCCTAAACGATCTTTTCGCACATCACTTCAGAGGCTGATGAATCTCGAGAGACCGAACAGCAAACACCTCGCGAAACCTAATTCCAAAGCCATCATCGACACCGTTTTCAAATGATGATCCACAACAAGGTGGCCAATCAAAACTGACGAACGTGCTGGCATTCGCATTGCGTCCAAACATCAAGTTTGATCGTCGCACCTCGCCAGCGTGCTTCGTGGATGCATCGAATGCTGACGACTCCGTACGACGTTCCTGCCCCGCCCAAGACAACGCAGCAGAACCGTAGCGAACAATTCGAACACAAGTTCTAACTGGCCACTGCAATGCAAAGATGAATCAGTTGAATCTCGACGTGCATATTCCCTGACCGGGTGACTGATCAGCAACGGATCGGCAGCCAACCCCTCCATTGGTGGCACGTAACCAACTCCGACCGGCCTCGAATACAAAAGCGTTTTCCTACCTTTCCACCGTCTACCCAAAAACCAAGCTTGTGTCATTGCCCACACAAGCGCGGTAGTCGCAGGCAATTTGCCAACCCCCAACAGGTTTGATTCCCCAGTAGGTTTGATTGAGCATGGCCTCGTGGATCAAACTTCATCATTTCTTTGCTTTGCTGCTATACTCGGAGGCATGAGTGATTCGCCAACGCCCTCGATAGCCTCGCTGAACGGCTGCTCTGATTT
>JARGNK010000322.1 GCA_029213145.1 Rubripirellula sp.
CGATCTTCGAGAGGGCGTCGTCTTCACCGATGGAGAGGGGAACATCACACACTGGAATGGAATCATGGAGCAGTTGACTGGGATCTCAGCGGACGCAATTTTAAGCCAAACCTGGAGGAACGAATGTGTTCGACTTCGCCACGGCGACGACGAGCAAGAGTCTGTCTGCTTGGTTCAAGATTGCTTGGCAAGTAACGCAGCGATTGCCTGCCAAATGTTGATTGAGCAACCCGATGCTGAGCCAACGCCTGTCCACGTGCAAGTCTCACCCGTCGTCGGTGTGAATCGCGGAATCCATGGAGCGGTGATTCTTGTTCGCGACCTTTCCGAGGAGTCTGTGCTACGAGAACAGGTTGTCTCACTGCACCATCAGTCAACTCGCGATCCGTTGACCCAATTGGCCAACACCGCATGGTTCGACCAAGTGATCCAAGAGTATGTTGATGTCGCCGACGAAGGTGGTCAGCGATTCAGCTTGGTCAGTTGTGATCTCGATCACTTTAAAAACATCAATGAGTCTTACGGGTACCCGGCCGGTGACGAGGCGTTGAAAAGTATTGCATCTATCTTGAATTCACATTCCCGCGAAGGCGATTTGGTTGCCAGGTATAGCGGAGAAGAATTTTTGCTGCTGACGCCGGGCTTTGATAACGCGTTGGCAGCCAGGCGGGCAGAGGTTATTCGAAAGGCATTGGAATCGTCTCCGCTGGGCAGCCTCGCTTTTGGATCCGTGACTGCCAGCTTTGGTGTGACCGAGTATCAAGCAGGTGATACACCGAAAATCATCGTTGCCCGCGCTAAGCGGGCTATGATGAGAGCCAAAGACAATGGTCGAAATCGGGTCGTGCAGTTGGGTTCAGGAATCAACAGTACCCAAGACCTCGGTGAATCCAAAAAAGGTTGGTTCAGTTGGCTAAAATCCACCGAGGAATTACAGGCAAGCGAAGTTGAGATAGTCTCGCCGGTCCCGGTCGATGTAACGATTGAGAAGTTGCGTGGTTTCATCGCTGATCACGATGCGGAGATCATCAACGTTAGGGAAAATCATGTCTCCCTTACACTTAACGCGAGTTGTGGAAAGGGTGGCCGCCGGAGGGTCGATCAACGAATCGCGATGAAAGCTGAAATGACGCTCCGCGAGCTCGATATTGATCCGGCAAAGCCTCTCAGTTGCAAACGAACCAATGTGCATCTGCAGTTACGAACCGTTCGTAATCGGGATCGTCGTACGGCCGAGGTGAATGACTGTTTTCGACAATTAACCGCCAGTTTGAACAGCTATCTGATGGGCCAGATCTTGACTGAACAGTCCTGCTAGCTGCTGATTGCTTGGCCTCCCCTCAAGCCCGCCCGGTCTGCTCCAGGCCGCTCTTTTACCAGGTCTGCCTACTCCAGGGCCGACCCCTGCGGGTACCAGCTTGGTCTTTCTCAGAAGGAAAAACGCTAGGCTGTCGACGAAAACTCTCCAAGGCACTTGCCAGTTCGCCGCCGAGCGTTAAGGTGCTTCATTGAAAACTTACCAGTCCCGCAAATGGAGCTTTTTTCGGCCATGGCCTACACTTTGCCCACCCTCCCCTACGCGTATGACGCACTCGAGCCGCACATCGATGCCCGCACGATGGAAATCCATCATGGCAAGCATCATCAGGCGTACATCACGAAAGTGAATGCCGCGATCGCGGGAACCGAGCTGGAAAGCAAGTCGATTGAAGATTTGGTCTCAGATTTAGCCTCCGTTCCTGAAGATCAGCGGGGAGCAGTTCGGAATAATGGCGGTGGCCACGCAAATCACTCCTTGTTCTGGACCGTGATGGGCCCGGGAGCGGGGGGAGCCCCGACAGGTGATCTGGCTGCAGCCATCGATAAGGCCTTCGGATCCCTGGATGCGATGAAAGAAAAATTTGCGGCTGCTGGTGCAACAAGGTTTGGCAGCGGTTGGGCCTGGTTGGTCGTCGATGGTGGCGAGCTGAAGGTTGGTAGCACTGCGAACCAAGACAGCCCATTAATGGGTGAGGCGGTTGCCGGAATCGGCGGAACACCGATTCTGGGCCTGGATGTTTGGGAGCACGCCTATTATCTGAACTACCAAAATCGCCGACCTGACTACATTTCGGCTTTCTGGAGTGTTGTGAATTGGGACGCCGTGGCAGCGCGGTTCGCGGCTGCCTAGTCGTTGCCAGCTCACTGATTGATCACGAGACGTCTCCCTTCGGGGGGACGTTTTTTTTTGTGTCCCACCCGCCGTGTCTGATCCGGTTAAAATCGGAGGCCCTTAAACACCTGCCTCCCCGTGGATTACCCCCTATGTGTACCTCGCCACTCGACGCACTTTCGCGACGCCAATTCATCGCAATGTCCACAGCGATGACCGCCTCCGCGGCAGACGTAAGCCAAGGACAAGTTTCAGCCAATGATCGCATGAGCGTCGCATTCATTGGAGTCGGCGGTCGTGGTGGGGCGAATCTTCGCGCTTTGCAGTCGACGAAGCAGATTGCTGTCGTAGGGCTTTGCGACGTCGATACCCGTTTTCTGAATGCGGAAGCCGAACGGTTTCCTTCCGCCGCAACGTTTCAGGATTTTCGCAAGCTTTATGACGAGCTTGGTGATCGACTCGATGCTGTGGTGGTCAGTACGCCCGAGCACATTCACGCCTACGCCGCTATGCCGGCATTGCAATTGGGCAAGCATGTCTATTGTGAAAAACCGCTCGCATACAACATCGATGAAACACGGCGTCTGACCGAAGCGGCCGCTGCCGCTGGCGTGGTTACGCAGATGGGGACGCAGATTCACGCGGGGGAGAATTTTCGCCGCGTGACGCAGCTGATTCAAAGTGGTGCGATTGGTGCGGTGACCGAGGCCCATGTTTGGGTAGCGCGAGCCTGGGGCTTGCAAAGCGAGCAAGATGCAAAGCGGAACAAAGATCGCGTTTTCGTTCAAAATCGTCCCGCAAAAGCGATGCAGCCTCCAGCTTACTTGGACTGGGACTTGTGGGTTGGGCCAGCGCCTTGGAGGCCTTTTAATGAAGTCTATTTTCCCGGCCCCAAGTGGTATCGCTGGTGGGATTTTGCCAATGGCACGATGTCCGATCTGGGAAGCCACTGGAATGATTTCCCCTTCTCGGCTTTGGAGCTGGATGCACCGCAAACGGTGCAAGCTTTCGGCTTGCCGCCGCATCCGGAAATCGCGCCAGCTTCAATGACGGCCATCTATGAGTACGGACCACGCAAAAATCGCCCGGCGGTCAAAGTGAACTGGTATCAGGGGGACCACAAGCCTGAGTGCTGGAAAGCGAAAGAAATACCGCAGTGGCCCAGCGGGATGTTGTTTGTTGGAACCCGTGGCAGCCTGCTGGCAGATTATCGAAAGCATGTGTTGTTGCCGGAAGCAGACTTCGCTGATTTCCAGATGCCGGATTTGGAGCAGCCGATTCCGGTTAGCCATCATCATGAATGGGTCGCGGCCTGTCGTGGCGAAGGAACGACTGGAAGTCCTTTCAGTTACGCAGGGCCACTGACCGAAGCGAA
>JARGNK010000098.1:0-16909 GCA_029213145.1 Rubripirellula sp.
TTCTCCAGCCTGCGGCGATGGTTCTCCAGCCTGCGGCGATGGTTCCACGCGATTGCTCGATGGTGGATTTGAGCAAAAACAGGATTCGATGATACGGAGTTCAGCCGAGATTGCTTCGGGTGCTCAGTGGCAGTTCGTCGTAATCCAGTCGCTGGAAAGGTTACTTTAGTGTTTGTCCGAACAGCCTGTCCGCCGCTTCAAGCATCTGGTCGAACCAGATCTGTTTGCCAAGAAACGGGTGGGGAGCACCTTCAATCACCGTCAATTCGCAGGTGATTCCCAATTCCTTTGCCCGTTGTCGGAATCGATCTGCATGCGTGCTGGGGTCATCTTTTTCACCCGTGATCAACCAACAGGGCGGATCATTTTTGTCAAGATGTTCCAGCGGCGAGGCAAGGCGATAGGCTGCGGGTTGCTGTTGCTGTGAACCGCCAAGGAACTGTCTCCAAATTTGCCCGCGAGTCTCGCTTGCCGAGACATCTCGCACGCGTTCTGACTGCAAATCAGTTTGCGCTCCCATCGGAATGGCTGCTTGGATGGCGCTGCTGAATTCAGCGTTGCCGCCGCTCCCTTCCAATTCTGTGATTCCCGCCGATGTCGCCAGCAACGCGGTCAAGTGTCCGCCCGCCGAAAGTCCGATCGCTCCAATCTGTTGAGCATCGATCCCGTATCGATCGGCATTGGCTCGCAGGAATCGGACCGCTGCCTTGCAATCGTGAATGGCTGCTGGGAAAGGCGCTTCACCACTCAGCCGATACGAAATTGTTGCCGTGACATAACCTCGTGATGCCAATGCTTGAGCCACGTTCGCATGGCTCGACCGGTTTCCGTTTGCCCAGCCACCTCCGTGAATGCAGATGATGGCCGGTAGCTTCCCCCATACTTTTTTCGGACGGTACAGATCCATCGCCAAGGTCCGATCGCCATAGCTCGCGTAGGTCACGTCACGCTCCACATTCAAGCTTTCGACGGTTGACCTCGGGATCATGGTTCGTGCATCGGGACTTGGCGGTGGTGTGGCTTCGCCCGCTGATCTTGCATCGAGCCGCATCTCTTGCTGAAACAGGTTTGCCATCCCGCGCAACTTGCGAGAGATATCACGGTTTCTGATCAGCTTGTTTTCACCAGGATCCTGCGATAGATCGTAAAGTTCGAGACTGGGATTAAGTTTTAATTTCCAATTGCGCCAGCGGACGGCAGCCAAGGCACCGTGGCTGCCGTGATAAAAGAAGGCGTCGTTGTATTCATTGCGGTTGATGATTTGAGCCCATTCGCCGGACGGGTGCCAGCGTCGTCGTAGTGGAACCGTTGCGTTCAATGACTTCTTCATCCCGGGTGGTGGGACGATGCGAGATTCACCCTTTAGTAAGGGACTGATGTCACGTCCATCAATGACACGTCCCTCGGGGACTTTGATCCCCGCGAAGGTGGCGAGAGTTGGATACCAGTCCATCGCACGAATGACAGCCGCTGATTCGACCCCGGTTTGCAATCCCTGGCCGGGGCCCCAAGCAATTGCCGGGACACGGATGCCACCTTCGTAAGTCGATAGTTTCCGGCCGCGAATTCTTTGCATGGGATTTCGACCTGGCCCGCGACCATTGTCCGAGGCGTAAACGACAATCGTGTCCTCGGCGATTCCCAGTTTTTTTAACTCATCCATCAACCGACCAACGTTGTGGTCAAGCTCTTGAATGGCGTCGCCATATTCGCCCCACTCCGAAGTTCCTTTGAATTCGCTGCTCACTCCGAGCGGGTTGTGCAGCATCGTGTGAGGTAAATACAAGAAAAAGGGTTTTTCCCGATTCTGCTGCATGAACTTAATCGCTTCATCGGTATAGAGTTTTGTCAGCTCTGCCGGATCAGCGGGGCGTTTGACGACTTCACCGTTGCGGATCAATGGCACACCACCTTGATCTTTGAAGTAAACGATTTCCACGTCGTCCAAGTTATGCAGCAGTCCAAAGTAATGATCGAACCCTTGGTTTCTTGGCAGAAACGGATCGTGGAATCCAAGGTGCCATTTGCCGATGCAGGCGGTCGCGTACCCGTTGTCTTGCAATAACTCACCAAGTGTTAACTCATCCGGATGGATGCCAGAGTTCGAGTCGGCCCGATGTACCCAGGTCTCATTCCCAACCCGCCGTGGGTAGCAACCCGTCAGTAAGCCTGCTCGCGACGGGCTGCAAATGGGTGCGGCCGCGTAGTAGTCTGTCAATCGTGTTCCCGCTGCTGCCAACGCGTCGATCCGCGGTGTTGCCACTTCGGTCGCTCCATAGCAACCGAGGTCGTAGTAGCCTTGGTCGTCAACGAAAATGAAAACGATATTTGGTTTGTCCGTCGCCGCGGTCGACCACGAGTTGACCAATAACAGCAGCACCATCGAAAGCCAAATTCTGTTCACGACAAATCCTCGGACAATGGGACGTCACGTTCGTGGACGCCGGGTAGTGGGCTGCAGGGCGAAGGCGGGTTGGGTGGTGTGATTCCACCGGATCAATGTAATCGAGCTTGGTTGGCTGGTGGGCAGCGATGGCTGCGCAATGGTTGTATTCGTTCCGTTCTTTGCGTACCCGGTAACCGATGGTTGTTCGCGTGACCTTGAGTCATTCAGGATTCGCATGGGCGATGCTCGTCAACTAGCTGGTCGCACTGGTTGACCTTTTGAGTCGCTTGGCTCTTCGTCGGCGGATGATGACCGTGGCAATAATGCCAAGGCATGTCGGTACCGCCAGGACTTGCAGCCAAGCGGAGGACAGCACGATCTTGTGAACCAGGTTGGCGTGCTGCTCGTTCGTTTTTGGCAGTTGACCGGAATACTTGGCCAAGTGGTGCAGCAAATCGACGGCAACTGATTGATCAGGGATCTCTTGGTGACAGGCGATGCAGGTGCCTTCCCGGGTCATATGCTCGATTTCTTCTTTTGTGAAAGCGCGGGAAAGTTTCCAGTGGTGCCCGACCGTTGCGACCTGTTTTCCATCCTGATCGACGATTTGTGACCAATCGTGATCGAGATTTTCGATCGCTTCCATTTGAGGTTGCGCGCGTTTGGAAAGAATCGTGCCATCAGTTTTTTCGAGATCGACAACGTGCTTCTCATTCCATGGTCGGGTTCCGCTGATTCCCAGCCCCAACGCTTTGTCGGACGAATGGCACGATTCACAAGTTCTGGCATTCTTGGTCATCGTATGTGGCTGCGTCGGACTCATGTCAATTGCCAGCTGACCTTCCGCGCCACTTCGTTCCATTCCACTTGGGGTCTTGAAGATGTGATTGGTCAGGATGGGTTTGCCATTCGCACCGATGATTGTGATCGCTGGTTGGCAGCCGGGAGCCAGTGGTGTGACCCGACCCTCGCCATTGATTCCCATCATCGGTTCTTCCCAACGCAAGTAGCTGCGTTGCTCGCTGACTTTTCCGGGGATCATCAGGTCGTAGGATGACTCCCCATCGTCGGCGCGAAATTCTGGCTGCATGTGCTTACGGCCCGCCGCGATCCAATCGAATCCCATCCGAGATTCATCAATTTCTGGGCATAGTTCGCGTTGGCTGTAATCCACTTTGACGTGACAACCGTAGCACTGCGGAGTCCAGCTGGCGTGGCAGGTGTAACATTCCATTCTGTCGAGGTGTTGAGAAACTCCTTGCATCGAGACTAAGCCCCGCTTGCTAATCGCCTTCTCTTTGACGAGTTTTTTCAACGGTTTTAAACGAAGGTCAGCTCCCTCGGCGGTGTAGACGATTACTTCGTTACCGTCCCGGACCACGTTCTCGTAGGGATTGCCGCGAGCGGTTAGCAGAAAACCATCCTTTTTTTCGTGCGCTGTTCCGGCCCAGGTGTGCGGAAGTTGCTGCTGAGCAAGACCGCGCGGCTCACCCTCGGCGGACTGCATGGCGAATTCGTCCATAAAACCGATCGGCAATTCCCACGGATATTGATCGGGCGTTCCATGGCAATCTGAACACTCGATTTGCACTGCGGCAAGGTTGGTCGGGGCCAAGAACCCATCCCCGTGAATGTCAATCGAAGTATGACAGTCCTGGCATTTCATCCCTTTCTGGTAATGGATGTCCTGTTCCATTGCGATGTAGTGCTTGGTGTGCAACCCAGGTTGGTCGTCTCCCTCTGCAGTGAACGGTGCCGCATAGGGGGATTCCATCAAACCTTGGAACGAGACCCCGATTCGTTTTCCACGGTTGTGGCAGGTCGTGCACGTTTCAGCCGGCAAGCCGTGATAGCTGACGCCATGAAGTGTGACCGTTGCTTCGCGGGTGCCCTGGATTTGGTGAGTTAGCGGATGGGCAGGCTCGTCCTTCGGGATCGACAGATCGGGTCCTTCGTAGAATCCTTCGTTACTGTAGGGGATGTGGCATGATGAACATCCCATGCCGCGAAAGTCACCTCGCTTGGAGCGTCCTTTGACCGCGTGATGACAGCGATTGCACTCCTGTCGAATGTAAGTGAAGGCTGCTAGCGTCGGATCTTCATTCAGCTTGTCCAATTCATCAAACCCAATCGCGTCGGGTAGCGGTTGGTGAGAGTCAACGAAAACGTCCGGCTCCAATTCTTTGAGTCTTTGCATGTATGTGCGATAAAGATCTGTACCGAGTCGCAGTTTTGGATCCGTCGGATTTTTGACAGCGTAGTTGGCGTACTTGTGTTCGTACCCGGTTAATGCGCCAAACGACCAGCATGTGCCCTGAATCTTGCCTGCCTCCGTCATCATCAGACTTTGCCACTGAACACGAACTTGCTCTTCGTGGCATTGACCGCAGGTATCGGCATTGATCCAAGGGCTACCAGGATCGGGGAAGAAATTCTCACCGCCGTGGGCGATATTCTTATCTTTCGTTTCCGACGGGTCACCGTTGTGACAGACCACGCAACCGGCTGAGTCTCCGCGTTCTTCACCGCGGGCCATGATCTGATTCAGCATTTCGGAGCCGATTTCTCGGATCGGTGCAATCTCTCCATGGCATGCCATGCACCCTGATTTCGAGGCATTGGGGAAGTGATCCACCAGTCGCTCTTGACCGAACGTGTTGGGTAAATGCCAGGCCACCAAGAAGATGCTTGCCAATAACTTGATCGCGTCGAATCGGAGTTTGTTCAGCGGTGCAATCAATCGGTGAATTTGCTTTGGCAAGGTGATTAGCATGCTGGTGAATCTTGGGCGATTGGATGTCCGAGGCCGCCATTCTGCGCGAAATGAACGGAGTTGACTATTGTGCCGCTTGTTGTCCCAGGTTCGATTGCTGAGATAAGAAGTATCAAAAGCCAACTAAATGTGATTCCAGATAACTACAGAAGGAAGGAACATGCTGTTTTTTCAACATGAGGTAGCCGATTCACAAGTCTGATTTCCACAGGGGAAATTGGACATCGAGGATGATTCGCAATGATAGTTGTTCCCCGCCTCCCGAGTGCGGCTTTGCGGTGTCAGCAACGTTTATCTCATGTCGGTTGCACAACATTGTGGTTTGGGGATCCCCCGCTGTTGGCACCGATTTTATTTCTTGGATTTCGCTTAGTCCGCTAATCCGACTGCTCAAGTGGCTAGACTATCGGGCGCGACTTGGCGGCAAAACAATCTGATAGGAGCGAATGAAATGACAGGCCTAGCTCGACGAGTATTGATTACCACGGCTTGTTTGGTGATCTGTTGGAATGCATCGCCGTTGACGGCAGCCGAACCGGCTGTATTCGATCACGCGACGGCCCTTGTCGATCAAGCAATTGACAAGGGAGAAGTTGCAGGTGCCGTGCATTTGGTAGGGCGTGGCGGGACGATACTTCATTCCCACCAAGCTGGAGTCCGGGATATCGTGAGCGGTGATTCGATCGAATCCGATACGGTTGTGCGTATCTATTCGATGACCAAACCGATTACGTCGGTCGCTGCAATGACTCTCTATGAACAAGGCAGATTTCAGTTAGACGATCCCGTTTCTAAGTTCATTCCAGCTTTTGAAAAATCTTCCGTCTGGGATGGCGACATGCAAATGGCCGTTGCACCGAAGCGGCCGATGACTGTGCGTGATGTATTCCGTCATACAACCGGTTTCGCTTATGGCGGCAACGGAAACGCAGAATTAGAGCGTCGTTATCAACAGGCGGGACTCAAATATCGGCCGCCGCAAGCGATGCTACCACCTGAGATGACGATCGAGGAAGCCGCTAATAGATTGGCTTCGATTCCCGCGCATCATCATCCAGGTGAACAATTCACCTACGGCTTCAGTACCGACTTGCTTGGTCGGTTGATCGAAGTTTGGTCCGGTATGCCGCTGAATCAGTATGTGCAACAAGCTGTCTTGCAACCACTTGAGATGCGGGATACCGCTTTTCACGTGCCAGCCGACCGTCAACAACGATTTGCAAGTTGCCATACGAAGCGTCAGGGAGAATTGGCCATTGTGGATCCGTGCAAAGGCAGTCCCTTTATCGACGGTTTCCAGTTTTTGTCAGGCGGTGGAGGGCTGACATCGACAGCCGCAGATTACGCCAAGTTTTGTCAAATGCTTGTTGAGGATGGAAGACGAAACGAGACCCAGATACTCAAGCCCGAAACGTTGCA
Organism: Rubripirellula sp.; assembly: GCA_029213145.1. Classification (GTDB taxonomy): domain Bacteria; phylum Planctomycetota; class Planctomycetia; order Pirellulales; family Pirellulaceae; genus Rubripirellula. The sequence goes on from JARGNK010000098.1 coordinate 6,579, forward strand.
AATGATGTTTGCCGATCAGTTGGGGGATGTGCCCGGCGATTTTCGGTTCGGACTCGGGTTTGCCATTAATGATATTCAAGTGGGCAGCGGTGAATCGAGCCGATCGGTCAAGCAATATTCATGGGGTGGTTATGCAAGCACCGATTTTCGGATCGTTCCAGAACTTGGTTTGTATCAAATCTTCGTTCGCCAGCATGTGCCCTCGCAGCACCAATTAGCGAGGGAAGTATTTGATCACATCTACAGCAAATATGATCTGCTGGTATCAAACCCCAAATCCCAAGATGGCGAAGTTGCAGACCAGGCATCAGCCAGCGATTCCGATTCAACGAGTGAAAGCCAGCCAGTCGCCAAGCCTGAGTCGACCGATCTGGGGACTCACGGATTCGTTGATTCGGATGGCGTCAAACTGCATTATGTGACACGTGGCAAAGGTAAGCTGTTGGTGATGCTGCATGGTTTCCCCGACTATTGGTACACGTGGCGTGAGCAGATACCGGCCTTAGCTGAGCATTTTCAGGTCGTTGCGATTGATCTTCGTGGTTACAACTGGAGTGATCAGCCGGAGGGAGTTCAAAACTACACGCTTGACAAACTTGTCGGTGACGTCGATGCAGTGATCGACCATTTTGGTCAAGACCAGGCGATCATCGTTGGACATGACTGGGGCGGCATGATTGCGTGGACGTTTGCAATGCAGCGACCGAAACGCACGGAAAAGTTGGTGGTTCTCAATTTGCCTCATCCCGCCGGGCTGACACGTGAGCTTGCGAATAATCCTGACCAGCAGGCCGCATCGGCTTATGCTCGGGAGTTCCAGAAACCTGACGCGGCCAGCAAGCTGAACGCGCAGGGTTTGACGTTTTGGGTCAAAGATCCCGAAGCCCGCCGCAAATACGTTCAAGCATTTCAACGATCTTCGTTTGAAGCCATGTTGAATTTCTATAAAGCGAATTATCCTCGACCGCCCTATCAGGCGCAGCAGGAATTCCCCAAGGTTGAGTGTCCCGTGCTGCTGCTCCACGGACTCGATGACACTGCGTTGTTGCCTGAAGGGTTGAACGGAACATGGAACCAAGTCCAAAACGAATTAACCTTGGTGACCATTCCGGGCGCAAGTCACTTTGTGCAGCAGGATGCCGCAGAATCGGTGACGGGACATTTGGTTCGGTGGCTGACCGGTTTCGCAGAGTGATGCCACTGCATGTGGTGGTCGATCACATCGGCATGAATCGACGCGTTGCCCAGCTTGGCGAACCGTGGACTCGGCTGGCAAGCATCGACCTAACTGGAAGCGTGCTCGACCCGTCCTGATCTTCATGATGATGAAGGTTGGGCTGGCTGGTTGCTCGCTGGTCAAATGATTCGAAACTTGATTGATTTGCCTGCGACTCACTGGCTGGTGAGTGGGTTGCACAGGGGCAGGTCGTCGGAGAATCGGCGGAGAAAATCGATGTGCCCAAGACTAAGCCTATCCGCCCGCGAGATTTGATGGCGACAATTTTTCATGTCTTGGGATCGATCATCGAATCCAGTTCACTGATTCAGCGGGACGGCAAACGTACATGATCGTAGACGGCAAGCCGATCGAAGAACTCGTCTAGGTTCGAGCGGATCCCGTTGAGCTGGTTTCCACCACCGCCAAATGAGCACTTGCCCCGAGAGTCCGAACGCGACTTCCCGGGCGAAACAGCCCTGAGCTTTTCCCGGGCAAGACAGCCTTGAGCTTTTTCCCGGGCAAGACAGCCTTGAGCTTTCGCGATGACGCTTTTCGGCCTAACCCGCTAGCTAATTTTGCAGGCTTCCGACGTGCAACGGCCGGTCAGCCGCAAGCGGTGCTTCGCAAAGATCCGGTACCCGAAGTCGAGGAATTGAGAGATCAGGGGCAGCCTTGTGAGCCAAACGACTGGCGAGAAACCAACGGCCGTGTACAGTTGCCGGAAGACCTCGACACCGATGATCCACTGGCCGCTGGGGAGACGACCATGGATCTCATCCATCAATTCCGGCATCGACTTGCCGTACGTAGCCGGATCGAAGGCCTCAGTTGCTATGTCCGTGAACTGAATTCGCTTTCGTCGATCCAGTCGCCGAAGCATATTGATTTCACGGCAACAGAGTGGGCAGTCGCCATCGTAGAAAACTTCAACGTTCCAACTTGGTTTCTCGCCTTGACTCATGAAGGACCTAGGAGGTTGCAGGCTGCGTTTCAGAAGTCGTGGTCGTCGGTGTCTCGTCTTGGATCCGAATCAGTACCTCATTGCGTCTCATGAAGCCAGGGGTGAAGGGCGGATCGTAGCCAGCGGCTTCGGCCGTTGCCTCACCCTTCAGACCTCGTTCTTTCATCCAGGCACGAAGGATTTTTTCCTGCTTCGCCGCGAGTTTCGACTGCATCCTTCCAGAAAAACGGATGACGGCAAATTTGCCTCCGCTGCGCTGCCGGATCTCGACATCTGACGCTTTTGGGTCGGGAACGCCGGCCGCGGCGACGTCTCGGGGCATGACAAACCCCATCGTCCCGGTTGATGCTTGGCCCTGGCCCTCCATGAATACCGGCGTGGTCATCGCAATCTTCTGCTCTGAATCGTTGTTGCCGCTGATGTATCGAAACAGTCGCATGAAACTGCCGTCATTGCCCTGCGAATCGAATTTCGTTTTTGTCGAAACGAGCATGAGATCTGGATACTCGCGGATCTCGATCTTTCCGTCCGATTCGATCACTTTGTACTCTGCCGATTCGTAAGCACCTCGAGCGGTCAGATTCCACGTGAAGCTACCAAGGATGGACATTCCGATGATCGCAACGAGAAAGCCTTTTTTCCTCTTCATAATCACAAACACTCGATTGTTGAGGGTGTGGCTGGGGTATGCAGTAACTTTAGGCTTGCGGCAAGCAGTGGAGTTTCGTTGATGGCATCGAAGCAGTCGAACGGGCACGGTGGACGGCACATCATTCGCCCTTAGCCTCGGGAATGGTTTTTCCTCGGAAAAAGCGTTTTATCGTTCCAGTCGATAGCTGCATCCTGCATTGCGGAGAAATGGTTGCTAACTTTCTGGAAGCTTCTGCCGGAGGCTTCTGAATGCTTTGTGGAAATCTGGCGACTTTTTGGAGTGCGTGCCACTGCGGCCGAGTGTTCCCTGTACCGGTGTAACTGGCACTTTTGGAGCCGCCTGTTTTCTGGCCTAGGGTGGTTGTTCCGGTTATTTCCAGAATGAGTGACGGAATCACGCTGCCCTTGATTTTGAAGTTGGAGTCGAGGCTGATCGCTTCTAATGTCGTGTTCTGCTTGTATACTCGCAGACATCGACTTGTATTCTAAATCTGGCATTTATACATGAGACTCGAACAACGGAGCTCCCGTACCGACCTTTCCTTGCACCGAAGCGATCCTTCGGGATTGGGGCAGGCTGGGGAACCGCCCCATGCTGGATTATCGAGTCCCGGCGGTGGGGATGTGCTGGGATGGTTGCGGCGACTTCTTAGTTTGATGTTGCTCGGGGGACTGATTGGTGGAGTCATCGCGGCAGTTGCTTTTTTCTTGCAGCCTGCCGTCTATCGAACCCAAGCACGAGTTCAATTCGTTGACTTAGCTCAGTTTCGCGGGCTTGGGCGAGTTCAAGCAGATGTGGATTACGGATCGCCGCTGAGCGATGAAGTGCTTGTGGTCCGCAGTGAGCAAGTCCTCCGAAACGCAGCGGTGGACGGTAGCCTTGCAGCGACTGAGGGGTTTGCCGGCATGAGCCCGAGCCAAATCGCAACAGGACTGAATCACGATCCGGCATTTGTCGTTGAACCTGCCTTTGCGGATCAAGCAACGAATGTCATTCGGATCCAATTTGACGCGTCAGATCCCGCAACCACTCAGCAGGTGGTTGATGCGGTGATGGCCGCCTACCAGCGGCATACTGAAGAGAAGTTTGAGGTGAAAGACGCTCAAGTGATCACTCAGATTCTTGAAGCTCGTGACTCAGCCTTTGAACAGCTACAAGAATTTGAGCGCCAGCACGATGAATTCAAGATGCAAACGGATCTGGTTTTTATCGACGGTAGACCGCAGAGCGTTCACCGTAAAACTGCAGATCGTTATCAAACGCAGAAGCAAGAGTTGCTGGTTACCAAGGCCGAAATTGAAAGCCAATTAAACACCGCAGAGCGTGCACTCGAGCGGGGCGACAGTTCCAGCACCGTGATGTTAGCGTTACGGGGCGAGGGTGAGACTGCGTCGGACGTGATTGACCAAAACCTAACGCGTCAGTTGCAGCAACTTCAGAATGAACTGCGCGATCGAGCCTCCGTGAGGATACAGGAGGAAAAATTACTGCCGCTGCAACTTGAACGGCAAGATCTGCTCGTGAAATTTGGGGCAAGCCACCCGTCCGTCCAGTCGTTGGATAAGCAAATCATTGCAGTCGAGCGTCAAGTTAAGCGGATGGAAGCTCAGGAGAAAGAAAAGGAAGAGCTCATTAAGCAATTGATGACGACGAACGGGGAGCCCAACGGTGATGAAGAATTAGACCCGGAAAAAGAGGCACTACGCCGCGTGAATCTGGCAATCGACGCGTTGCGGCAGCGTCTTGCTTCGGTTGAGCAACAAATAAACACTGTCAGTGAAGCTTATGCGTTTGAAGCGGAGCGAGCGAAAAAAGAAGTTGCCGCGATCCGGGAGTCACAGCGATTCGAACGAGATATCGCTAGGCAGAATACGCTTTATGAGAAGCTCGTGTCACGCTTGGACGACGTACAGCTCAACGCGGGTAGCGAGGGACTGCGGGTCACGCCACTTGATGAACCACAGCTTGGCAGACGCGTAACGAAACCGATCATCAAATGGTTGAGTGTGGGCGGATTGCTGGGAATCTTGGTCGGATCGTTTTTAGCGATTTTGATCCCGCCTCGGAGTATTAGTTACCCAACCGCAGGACTCGCTGCCCCGCAATCTCAGCCGCAGCAACCGGCGATGGTTGGCGCCCCCTTGCTCCCCGTCGATGTAGTTGATCAATCGGGTGTTCGCCATGATCCGCAAACGGTACTGAAATTGAGCACGGTCGATTCGCCATACAGCAAGGCAGCCGACGAATTTAATGCGATTCGTAGTGCACTGTTATTCGGTGAGGCCGCAGCTGGCCGTCGCGTGATCCAGATTACGGGGGCAACGCCCGAGGCTGAAAACTCGACCGTCGCTGCGAATCTTGCTGTATCACTTGCCAGAACCGGCAAGCGGGTTTTGCTTGTGGACGCAGATTTGCGACGCCCCCAAATTCAAGGGATTTTTAAGCTCGGTGACGCTGGCGGGATTGGCGGGCTACTCGAAACAACTTCTCCTGGTATTCGTCGTGAGGAGTTAGCCCAGCGTTCTCTTGAGGTAATCCAGGCTGGCCCCGTTGCTAACCTTTCAATCTTGGTCGCCGGGGCCAGTCAAGCGAACCCTTCTCAACTTCTCTCCAACGAGCTCGTCACCACTCTGTTAGGAGTGTGGCGTGATCAGTTCGACTTGGTGCTGATCGACTCGCCGCCAATGTTGACGGTATCCGAGGCAAGCTCACTGGCACCTCGGGTCGATGCCGTTCTGTTAGTCGTTCAGTCCGAGGAAGAAGACATGCCATCGGCTGCCAAATCTGCCGACTTGCTAGCGTCATTGGATGCGAATGTGGCGGGCATGATTGTCCACGGCGACAATGTGGGCGGCGACGGGGAATATCGTTTGTATCCCGCCAACGGTCGCCTGCGAATCGGAACAGAATCAAACGGTCAGGGTTAACGCCATTCCCTTCGTGGCCCAAGTTCGGGCGGTCTGAATGTGGGCGGTCTGAATGTGGGCGGTCTGAGTGTGGGCGGAGTCCGGCGGTCGCGGCAGCAATGATCCTAGATCACGATTCGGCCCACGTTCACGCCGGAACGTTGCGACGAATTACGCCGATCAGTCCTTTGACAGTTTGAGGCAGATCACTTCGCGATCGTCACGGATGTAGCCGTGTCCGTTTGCGATGGAGAGGGATTGCCGTGTCTTGCCGAATAGGCGTCGTCGTCCGAGTTCTTGGTAGCCTGCTGGTGTTGCCTGCGCGAGAACAAGTTCTCCCTTCATCGTCGTGATCCACAGCTTTCCGTCAGCAAGTGTGAGATTGGCTTTGCCGAACCGTGTTTCGCTCCAAACTGGCTCGCCTGTTTTTGCGAGAATGCAACTCAGGTGGGTGATTGGTCCGGCGCTCCCAACGTTATCAAAACCGTAAAGGTAATCGCCTACCAGGACGGACGTTTGCCATTCGTTCCGCATCACGCTTTTGGGTTCGAGTGACGACCATCGTTCTTTGATTTGGTACTCACCATTGTTTCGCTCGATGTCCAGAAGCACGCAGCCATGATTTTCGCCGGCAGAGATGAATACGCCGCCGTCGATTGTGATGGGTGTTGCCGTATTGCAGTCGTAGGGTGTCTTGAAGCGATAGTTCCAGAATTCCTTACCGTTGGTTGGATCGACGCCGCTCACGCCGGACGCTGTAAAACAGACTAGCTGTTTGCTCTCATTAATTGTCAGCAGTGTTGGTGATGAATAACCAGCGTTGCCAGAGCCAGCTGACCACGCCAAGTTTCCTGAACCCGCCTCGTAGGCCCGAATGGTTCCCGCGCCGCTGCCTGAGTAGATAATGACTCGTCCGTCCACAACAAGTGGCGAGGAAGACATCCCGTACTCGGAGGGTTTTGCCTTGCTTTCCCGAACCGGATTGGATTTCCATTGCAACTTGCCTGTTTTCAATTCTGCGGCAAGCAACTCACCCGATCCGCTGTAAGCGAAGACTTGTCCAGCGATGATCGCGGGTGTCGCGCGAGGCCCATCGCCCATGGAATTGGTGTAGCGAGATCCAATTGGAGTTTTCCAAATCGTGTTTCCCGTCTTCGCGTCGAGTGCAACAAGCCATTGTTGGTTGTCTGCATTCCAAGTGGTAATTGCATAGTTGCCGCTGACCGCGATCGCCGACATCCCAACGCCACCCGGTACGCGCCAAGCAACAGGAGGAGATTGTGCGTCAATGGAATCAATCAATCCCACTTCGGGCGAAGTGCCATTGCGAGCGTCCCCTAGGAATTGCGGCCAATCTTCCGCTGTCACCGAGAGACTCGCAGCGAGATGAACGGTCGCGCAAGTGGCCAGCACAATCACTAGACGGGGCAAATGAATCATCAAATTGGATTTCCTGTTTGCGTTGGTTTGCAGTCGCATGTCAGGCGGACGTGGACGGAAGCGACCGATAGCTTACAGCATTGGTTTAGTGATTGCCGCAAGCGATGGTGGCATCTGTTCATTCAGCGTATTTTCAAGAGCGGCTCACGTCGGCAACACCAATTTCGTTCGTTTGGAGGGCCAATCCATGGGCTGGGAGCGAAATCCAAGTCGATTGCTTCAGGCGGGGCGAATCAAGCAGTCGCGACGAATCAACACCACCCGATCGGTTCAACAGATGCGTTCGTAGTCAGTTGGGGCGTCAAACAGACGGGAATGAGTGTGAACTTGTGACGTCGGTATTCCGTCAGGGTCAGCCAGCGGGCCTCCGCTTGCACACCAGCCAAGGATACCGGTGGCATAATTGCGACACTCGAATCCGGCGTCGGCACACCGCTGTGCGAACAGTAGGCTGCGGCCGCCCACGGTGCAGTACGCGATTACCAGCTTTCCAGAAAGCTCTTTTTGTCGAGCCCAAAAATCTGTTTGCTTGATCGCATTCGGAATCGTCGATACCGCGATTTCCGCCTCGGATCGCGCATCGACCAGTACGAAGGAATAATCTTGCTTGGCTTGCAGGTTTTGTAATTCGTTGGTCGTGATTTTCTGAATTTTCCTGCGACCATAAAGGGGCGCTGCCCAGTTCATCGTGTCGACAAACCGGTGTGCGAGCCAGATCATTGGACGGCGGGGGAGTTCGGCTGTCGTCATCGTTGTATCGTTATGCCAATTTGGAACCATTGGGAACCTGTTTGTCCGGCACCGCCAGGATCACCGATCCATCGTCGCGATAAAAACCAACGATCAGAAATTCAGACCAAAAGGGGCCAATTTGTTTGGGCGGAAAATTCAAAACTCCGATCACCTGTCGCCCGAGTAATTCGTCCTTGGTGTAATTGGCCGTGATTTGGGCGCTGGATCGCTTGGTGCCCAGTTGAGGCCCAAAATCTACTGTGAGTCGATATGCCGGCTTACGAGCTTCGGGGAAGTCATCGACCTTGATGACGGTTCCTGCTCTCAGATCGACGTTTTCAAATTCTTGCCAGCTGATAATGCTCATCAAGGTTTTTCCTGCTGCGATGAACGAAAACGTAAACGACTCTCCTCACCTCTCGCCTCGGTTTTGGAAGCCAAACTGCTATCTTGAACCGACGCGATGGGTTGGAGGGAATCCAAGACCACGCAACAGCGACAGGGAAGTGGCACGTCGGACCCCGTATCGTGGGGAGCACTTTGTTCTGTTCGTTTTGGTGGGTTTGCGGCGTGAGTGTGTTTGTTGCGTCGGCAATCTTGCAATCGGGATGGAGGATAGAATCACGTGAATCGTACACCAAATCGACCATTGATCTTTTGCGTTGGGACGCAAGTGGTCGCCCAGAAAGATGTTATGGCTGCGAATGATCGGATTGCTCACCCCGCCGGAGCTGTCGGGGTGATCGTCCGCTCACCAATTGATCGAACTCATTCGTATCGCGTCAAGTTCAATGACGGTGTAGAAGCCTCCATTCACCATCATCAACTCGTCAGACTGGCTGAGTTCAAGGAACAGCGGGGAGAAGCTGGGCATACGCCACTGATGAGTGAAGGGTTGTACGAGCGGCTGATTTTTCAATGTGTCATCGGTTCACGAGCTTATGGCTTGAATGATGCGGGATCGGATACTGATCGACGTGGTATCTATTTGCCACCCGCCGACCTACAGTGGTCACTTTATGGTGTGCCTGAGCAACTCGAGAATGATGAAACCCAGGAAGTTTACTGGGAGTTGCAGAAATTCATCGTGCTTGCGCTTAAGGCGAACCCAAATGTTCTCGAATGTCTCTTTTCGCCTATCGTCGAACGTGTGACGCCCCTTGGTGAAGAGTTGCTTGGGATGCGGGACGCCTTTCTATCCAAGTTAGTCTTCCAGACCTATTCAGGATACGTTGCATCGCAGTTTAAGAAGATGCAAACGGATCTCCGCAATCAGGGGCGGGTGAAATGGAAGCACGTCATGCATCTAATCCGTTTGCTGCTGTCTGGGCAACAGATCCTGCGCGACGGTGTGGTCTGTGTCGACGTGGGAGAGCACCGCGAGCGATTGCTCGTGATCAAGCACGGCCAAATGCCGTTCGCTGAAGCGGACCGTTGGCGACAAGAACTGCAGCGGGAATTCGAAGCTGCTTTTCAGAACACCGCGTTGCCGGATCGTCCCGATTATGAACAAGCCAATACCTTTTTGATCGCTGCACGCCGTCGAGCATGTGAGGACAAGTTGCCATGAGCCAAGAATCGATAATTGATAATGACCGGATGATACAGCAAGTGCGATCGCATCCGTTCCCATTGATCTTTGTCACTGTGAGTGGCGCGCACTTGTATGGATTTCCCTCCGCTGATTCTGATTTTGATCTCCGTGGTGTTCATCTGTTGCCGGTTGAGACTGTGCTCGGATTAAAGCAGGGCGTCGAAACATTCGAGAAGGAAGAAATCGATGATGGTTGGGAGATTGATTTGGTGACACATGATGCCGCCAAGTTCTTTTCTTTGATGTTGCGACGCAACGGCTACGTGCTAGAGCAGGTGTTTTCACCGCTCGTTGTGCATACGACCCCAGAGCATCGCGAACTGAAAAAGATCGCGGCGGATTGCATCACAAAGCATCATGCCCATCACTATCTCGGATTTGCGGCAACGCAGTGGAAGTTGTTTGCCAAAGAATCTCCGCCACGAGTCAAGCCGTTGCTGTATACTTTTCGTGTTCTATTGACCGGTATCCACTTGATGCGAACCGGGAAGGTAGAAGCGAACCTCGAGGTGCTGAATCAGAGTGAAAAGATGACGTACGTCGACGAGTTAATTGACCGCAAACGCAATGGAGCAGAGAAAGGCACGCTGGACGCTGCCGACTTGGGTTTCTATCAGAGTGAGTACCTGCGTTTGGTTGAGGCGTTGGAAGTTGCTCATCAGCAATCAGCACTCCCCGAGACGGCCACGGCTTTCGATGCGTTAGACGAGTTGCTGGTCCGAGTGAGGTTGCAGTCGCGGTAGTCGCAGATGGAATGTCCGTCCGTGCGAGTGATGGATCGCTGGTAGGGCGGCGAGATCCTGATTCGTCCCGCCAATCCCACCCCC
>JARGNK010000098.1:17009-29529 GCA_029213145.1 Rubripirellula sp.
GTATTCCGAAGACCCGTATTCCGAAGACCCGTATTCCGAAGACCCGTATTCCGAAGACCCGTATTCCGAACACGAGTCGGAATCGGAGAATCCGCTGGAATCTGGAAATGACCTGATCAGTCGCTTCAGTCTGATTCCGTCAATATTATTGGGCATCGATATCGGTAATCTGTAACGGAACGGAGGAATGCGTTGGTGAATGCCGTTGAAATCGAGCTGGATCGGCGAAACAATCGATTCGGGGGCGATGTGCGGGTGACTACGATATACTGTCGCTAGGCTGATAACCTTGCTGATTGAGTGATCGCGCTGATTGATGCCCCGCCCGCCATCTGTTCCCACCACAATGAAATCGCGTTCGAACCTGACCGCGTTTGCCAAACCTAGCGCAGCATTATTGCTTGCTGTACTTTGGAGTTTGATTGCAACCGCGGATGAACCCGACCAGCTGACCGAATTAGCGGCCGTTGATTTCGTGCGTGCCCATTGCATTGAGTGCCACCGAGGCGAGGATGCTGAATCAGGATTGGACCTGAGCTCGTTTTCCAAGGCAAAAAACGTCTCTGATTCGATCGATGCTTGGAATCAGATCGCGACTCGTGTCAGCGAAAGGCAGATGCCCCCGCAAGATAGTGAGCAGCCGTCGGCTGAATTGCGGAGTCAGTTTGTCGCTTGGATTCGGCAAACAATTTTTACAGCGGTCTGCGATGATGGGATTTCACCCGGCCCGCCAATGATTCGTCGAATGAATCGTACGGAGTATGCGAACACGGTTCGTGATCTGCTTGGGATTCCGATCAACGCGGCACACGCCTTGCCCGTCGACGGCGCGGGTGGTGAGGGGTTCGACAATGCATCGGAAACCTTGTTCATCTCACCGATCTATGCCGAGAAATATTTGCAGGCAGCGCAATCAGCGATCGGCCATGCTCTGAAGGATCCAAGTGATCGAAGTCGTATCATCGTGGCCGATCCGAATGAACAACGGTCACCGCAGCAAGCGGCACGGATGGTACTGAATGCCTTTTTGCCGCGGGCGTTCCGTCGCCCTGTCAGCGAGGAAGAATCCCAACACTATTTGGATCTGTTCACGCAGGCGTTTGATGAAGATGGATCGTACAGCAGCGCGATTGAATTCACCTTGGTCGCCGCGATGGTATCACCCAAATTTTTATTCCTGTACGAACAACCCGGCCAGTCGGGCGAGTTGACGCCGGTCTCGCACCACGAGTTGGCATCGCGATTGTCTTATTTTCTATGGGCATCGATGCCCGACGATGAATTGCTTCGGTTGGCGTCAGAAGAAAAATTGCATGACGAGCAAGTCCTTGCTGAACAGGTCAAGCGAATGCTGCGGAGCGAGATCGATGGGCGTGGTTTGCGTCGCGATTCAAAGGTGCGCGGATTCGCAACCAGTTTTGTCGAACAGTGGCTCGGGACGCGGGCGCTTGGACGCGAGTTCAAGCCAGACCCTTCGATTGCGACGCGGTATGACTCCGAGTTGGAAGGTGGGATGAAATATGAGCCGATCTTTTTCTTCGAGGATCTGCTTTCAGAAAATCGATCGCTCTTGAATTTGATCGAATCCGATTTTACGTATGTCAATCGACGATTGGCGCAGCATTATGGTGTGCGTGGAGAATTCCGCGAGCAACCGAAACGGGTTGAATTACAGGCGGCCCATCATCGCGGTGGGTTATTGGGTATGGGAGCGGTTTTGGCGGTTAGCTCTCTTCCGCATCGCACAAGTCCAGTGCTGCGTGGGAAGTGGATTCTTGAAACGATGCTTGGTACGCCACCGCCGCCGCCACCACCTGATGTGCCTTCGCTTGACGAAAATGATGAGACTCTGAAGCCAAGTACATTGCGGCAGCGGTTGGAAGTGCATCGTGCCAATCCCGTTTGTGCTACCTGCCACGACGCCATGGATCCGTTAGGGTTCGGGTTGGAAAACTATGATGTGCTGGGGGGGTGGCGGACCCGAGTGGGCGTCGCGCGAATCGATGCGGCTGGGGAATTGCCTGGTGGCGAACAATTCAACGGACCGGTAGAACTCAAGCGGCTGCTGCTGGAGCGGAAAGAGCAATTCATGCGAAACCTAACCCGCAAGGTACTTGGGTTTGCCCTTGCCCGCGGTCTTACAAATGAAGATCTTTGTGTGGTGGAGTCGATCGTCGGAAAACTTGAATCCGAAGATTATCGGGCCCAGGCACTGATGACCGAAATCGTGAAGAGTGTTCCGTTTCGGTACAAACAATCTCACCCTCCAACCGAATGATGCGTCCATGAGTGTTCCTGTTCGGCCATGTGTGAACTCACGATCTCCCCTTTCGCGGCGAAGCTTACTTCGCGGAACCGGTGCCGCGTTGGCACTGCCATGGCTCGAGGCGATGATGCCGAAGCAGGGGGTGGCAGCCGAAAAAGAAGGGGAAGCTCCGAGCGATGCGCCAATTCGTATGGCCGCGTTGTTCGTTCCGAACGGTGTCCACCAGGGAATGTGGACGCCGGAAGGTGTCGGTCGTGATTTCAAACTCTCACCTACGCTTCAGCCATTGGCGTCGCTGCGGGACCAATTGTTGGTCTTTACGAATCTTTGGAATCAGGCAAGCAACGTTGGTGACGGTCACTACGTCAAGACATCAGGTTTTTTGACTTGCACGACCATCAACAAGTCTCTTGGAATTGATTTGAATTGCAACGGTCGGTCGATGGATCAAGTGGCTGCCGAACATGCCGCCAAGCAGACACCGATTCCGTCGCTGGAATTGGGGATTGACCCCGTGACAACTGGGGTCGATACGAATGTTGGTTACACGCGTGTTTACGGTTCGCATATTGCTTGGTCGGGACCAACCAGTCCGTTGGCGAGGGAGCTGAATCCCGCTTTAGTGTTTGAGCGACTCTTTCGCGCTGCGAATCCCAAAGCCGGGTCTGGTGTCCGCGATCAACTGCTGCTTGATCGTGTGCTGGGTGATGCAAGCGAGTTGAAGCGATCGCTCGGGGCATCCGATCGGCAGCGGATGGATGAGTATCTGCAGTCGGTGCGGTCCATCGAAAAACGTTTGCAGAGTCAGCAACTGGAGGGCGTCAAGCAATGGCGGCCGTTGGTCGATTTGGCACTTTCGGATCGACCAAGTGACCAACACCCCGATCAATATGTCGAACAGGTTCGGCTGATGCTTGACATGATCGCCTTGGCATTTCAAACGGACACCACTCGGGTTTGTACGTTCATGTTCGGCAACGCCGTTAGCGGCCGGAGCTTCTCCTTTTTGGATGGCGTGTCTGGTGGACACCATGATACGTCACATCATCAAAACAACGAGGACAAGTTGCGGCAGTATCAGCTGATCAACCTGTGGCACATCGAGCAGTACGCTTACTTACTGAACAAGCTTGCGGGAATGCAAGAACGCGATGGTTCGGTACTCGACCATTCGATGGTTTTGTATGGGTCAGGGTTGCGAGATGGGAACAGTCATAGTCCCCATAACTTGCCGATCCTGTTGGCTGGGCGTGGGGGTGGGCGAATCGCTACCGGGCAGCACTTAGAGAGCAGTCGTGATACACCGTTGGCGAATTTGTACGCTGCGATGTTGAATGCGTTTGGAACCGGAGCGACACGCTTTGCCGATAGCACCGAAATGTTGCCCGGTGTCTTGGCTTAGTTTGCCCGATCAACTGGCAAGCAGTCAGCATTTGCAAAATGGCAGGTGTTGCACCACACTGTTGATTCGACAGATTTGTCATTAGACGGATTGGCAGCGGTTTCTGGTGAAGGTCGGCTGTCGACCGATGGTTTGAGGTGCTCGTGGAATTTTCAAGGCGTGATTTGATGGCAATTCGAAATGCAATGAGTGCCGTTTTCCTGCTCATTTTTTCGAGTGGTATCTTGGTGGCGAAGGACCGAACCACCGAAGAATTGCGGGCTTACGCGGAACGGCGGATTGCCAATGCGGATGACGAGCAATTGAACGCATTTGTCACTTCGCTCGACCTGGATGCGGATGGGACGATCACCGATACGGAATTCAAGCGACGGATTGAAGTGTTCCAGCAGGTTTTTGTGACGGTCCAGCCGGTGCCGGCGGCGGGCGGTCATGGTTTGCCTGACAACTGGATGACTGATTTTGAGAAAGCACGTGTGAAATCTGCCGAAACGGGAAAGCCGGTTTTGGCGATGTTTTCGGCTTCTTGGTGCGGGCCGTGCAAAATGATGATTGCCAATGTTTATCCGACCGACGAGGCGAGGCAAGCGCTCGACGCTTTTGTGCCGGTCTATATCGATTCGGAGCAGCAGGTCGATTTGGCGACGAAAAATGAGGTCCGCGCCTATCCAACCTTCATTTGCTTTGACACCGATGGGGAATCGATCGGTCAGCATGTTGGGGGCGGTGGTGTCGATGATTTTGTGTCGATGCTGGCGAATTTTCATGATCCAGCCGCAAGTGATTCAGCTCCAGCACCCGGATCCGCAGATCCCCCTCCCGCCGAGACGAAAACGCTGGATTAACAGCTGCAAATCAAAATCACGGTTCGATTTGGGACCAAAATGAACCGCTGATTTACTGATTTCTAGTCTGTGTCAGTCGCGCGGCGATCGAGTACACTGACGCGATTCTTCCAGCCACTCTTCGCCAGGGGACACCTATGATTCGGTTCCTTTTGGGTGTTTTGGTCGCATCGGCGGCCAGTTGGTCTTGTTGTGCCAACGCATCCGAGACAGTCGATTTGCGTTATCGAAGCTATCGCACTTGGTCGATTCATCTGCCCGCCGAAAAGTGGTTTCCGGTGAATGAGGGAATCAAAATTTCCCATGCTGGCGGCGACCAATTTGCCGTCGAACTAGAAGGCAACAGCCTCCGTTTTGATACCGATGGGGATGGGACGCTCGATCGAACGATCAAGCCACTGGTTGATCCCAAAACGAATGTTTCAACCACTCGGGTTGTCTTGACTGGCAAGACCGAGGCAGGCGAACCGCTGCGGTACGCAGCTAGGCTTAGAAAGGATGCTAACGGTTGGGAGTGGGCACCCGGTGGCGCGATGGCGGGAATCATTACCGCGGAAGCAGGTCCAGTTCCGATTCGTATCATCGATCAGAACGGGAATGGTCGCTTTGATGATTTTGGCAAGGACGCAATGGTCGTTGGCAGCAGTGATCATGCAATGCTGTTGTCCAAAACGGTTCAAGTCGATGACACATTGCACAACATCGAATTTGTTGGCGATGGTGCATCGATTAAGCTTTCTGCCTTTACTGGCGAGACGGCGGAGATCGACATGTCCACGTCCTTTCATTCCAAGGCGGTCCTGCTCTCCTCGGTAATTGTTTCGGAGGACGGACAGCATTCATGTGATGTGGGGGCCATACAAGGACCGGTTAAAGTACCGGCAGGAACCTATTCAATTGTCGGTGGGGTCCTCGGCTTGGGGAGCCATCGTGTTCAGATTGCTTCTGGTCGAATGAGTCCGCTGACTTTGGCGGCTGGTTCATCCACCGATTTCGATTGGGGTGGGCCAATCGCATCGGAGTTTCAATTCGCTCGGCGGGGCAATCAAGTTCAGTTCTCGCCCGATCACATCTGGTACTACGGGCGTGCCGGTGAGCAGTATGCCGGGTGGAATCCGATTGGCAAATCGCCTGAGTTTAAGATCCTGGATGCCGACACGGGAGTTGTCCTGGAGGTCGCGATACTGCCGGGATCCTGCTGAGGCCGCGGCTTTGTACCGGTCGCCGTGAGCGTACCAACCACTGCTAAAATTGAAGTTGAAATGATCGCCGATACATTTGCATTCGGCAAAATTGTGGGGACACCTAAGAAGTGAGCTGACCGCTCGCTTTGGAGGTTGTTTTTCCGCCAGTCAAATTGAATGAGAATTGCCCTGTCGACAATCGCTGTCGGCAGGGTTTTTTTGTTCGGTCCGTGGCCCCTCATTTCTTTGAATCGCCGGTATCATACAGATCGAAGGTCGAATTCTTCGCCTACTCGGACGGGCGATCGCCCGATGTGTGCCAATCCTCGGCGGAATGTCGCCCGAAGCAATCAATAATTGGTGTATCCCAGCCACGTTTGGCTAACATGGTGGATCATCTAGTCAGGGAATCCATGTCGAACCTTTCTTTTTACCGCCCCCGATTGTCGCTCTGCGTCTCCGTGATCTTGATGGCGACGATGCTGTCGTCGCCATACTCGGTTGCCCAGGTCAGTCCGTCGATCGACCGACCGCCGGTGATGAGCGACGAAGGCGGGGCGATTCCGGTCAGTGTGGTCGATGGTCGGCTGATTGTCGCCTGTGACATTTCAGGGCCGAAACTAAGGGTCCCCGTGAATCTCTGGCTCGACTTCGATGGTGCTTTTGGGCTGCAGTTGCACAATCGAGCCGCAGCACCGCTGCCGGCGGAAACTCCCGCTGGAAAGCCGCTTCCACTCACGTTGCATTTCCCCGATTTCACCTTGGAAATCGCCCGCCGAGAATTGGGGCCAGAGGAAGAATTTGAGACGTTCACGAAATATCACTCCAAGGAATTGGGTGAAAACGCGCTCACCGGAGCCATCGGGGGCGATATTCTGAAACACTTTGACGTCATCTTTGACTTGCCGCGCGGGCAGGTTTTACTTGCGCCTCCCGGTCAGTTGGAGCAACAGCAAGGTGATCCGCCGTTGGGCGACGTGGTCGTGCCGATCTCGCTGCAAAATGATCTAGTCTGGCTGCCAGTGGCTTTGCAAGGAGCCAATCCGCAAGCAGCCGGTGAGCCACTGAAGCGGGCGATGGCGATTGGATCGTCGCGGTATGACAGTGTGCTCGATCGACGCCTCTGTAACTCGCTGCGAAGACCTGCGGGAAATGTTGGTCCGGTCCTTTGCGAATCAATTGACTTTTCTCCCTACGTTGCTTTTCGCCCCGACGAAGTCGTGCAAGTGCATCCCGACGGTGTTGCCGGGGTGATGGGAATTAACTTGTTGGAGCGGTTTCGTATTCATGTCGACCGCCAATCCCTGCTGGCCACACTTCGTAGCACAGCTTCACCTGTCTTTCCGCAGCAAGACTTGGCTTGGTTCCAAGCCATGGTCGCAGAAGATCGTGACTTGGTGCTGAATTGGCTCGAGCAGCATGGTGATTCACGTCTCGGTCGAGAGGCAGCCGAGTTCTTATTGAATTTGTTGTTGGATGAAGGTGCCGAGCCAGATGAAGCCAACGTTGCGATCCAGTGGGTCAACGACACCATGCCTGCCGATCTACGTGCGACACGTTTGTTTGATCTGATGGAAGAACTGGTCAATGAAGGCGAAACCGATCTTGGCATCGCCGCCGGTGAATTGGGTGTCAAGAGTGCACGCAAAGATCGATATCCTGAATCAAATTACAAATTGCATGGGCGATTGGGTGAACTGCTGCTGCCGAGTGACAAACGAGAAGCGTGGCGGCATCTGTTGTCGGCTGCTTTTGGTTTACCCCAGGACGGCATGATCAATCTCAATCTCGCTCGGGTTTACGAAGCGAACGGAAAAAAGAATCGCGCGTTCAGTCGTTACATCCAAGCACTCGTCAAGGAAGAGAGCAGCGAATTGGCGATGGAGGCTTTGATGCGGTTGGACAATGAGTTACCGCCGGAGCAAAGGATGACGATCGAGACCATTGATCGCATGATTAGTGGTCGAGTCCGGAATTACTCAGCACCGGACATGTACCAGTTTGATGCAGCCGATCGAACGAATCGCACCAGCCTTGTCGAATTCTTTACGAATGCTTACGTCGGCACGGAGCAGCGGGGTGGGGCGATCGGCGGCGCGATGGGTAACCAGGGTGTCATGTCGCACTTTTCAGACACCGAATGTGTCTGCCTGTCGTATCATTTGTCGGCGCCCCGCTTGGAGCCTTTGGTGACGCCGCTCGGCCAATTCATGGCACAGTGGTTGGGTGTCAATGGTCCGGTCGTGCAGGTTGTCGACGGCGTTCGCAGTGCTCCAGGCGCCGGTAAGTTTCGTGATGCCGAGAAGATTTACGGAATGACTCGCGATGCGGTGATTTCGCGACTCCGACGGACGTCACCGATCGAAATCACGACCGCAGCAAACTTGGATGGCAAGTCACTGACAGGGGAGATCACGATCAAAGGACCAGCCATCGGTTCAGCGGCCGACCTCGACTTGAATCCGCTGGTGGTGCAAGTCGTCGTGGCCGAGCGTGGTGTCGTCTTTCATGGTTCCAGTGGCGTGGTGATCCATCGAATGCTGGCCCGAGGATTGGCAACCGCAGGGCCGCTTAGTGGCGTTGCCTATTTACCAGACGATGAGGGTCGCTTGGATTTTTCATTCGCTCGTGACTTGACCGAGATCGAGAAAGAGAATGCAACTTATCTCGATTCACTCGAGGCGGGGCAAACAAAAGGTGGGACACGCATGGGGTTGCGAATTGAACCAAATAGTGTCGAAGTGATCGTGCTGGTGCGCGATGCTACGAGCGGTGAAGTGGTTCAGGCTCAGAAATGCGAACTTCAGCGTGAGGAGAAGGGCGAGTGAAACAAAACGAGCCATCGCAACTTTCGCACGATCTTGAAATCGTCTCGATGACACTGGCAAGCCAAATCCAGAGTCAGGACCGAGGGGATTTCATTCGCGACAGCATTCCTACCGCCTTGAAATTGCTGATCGTGATGCCGCTATTCGCGATCTTGGTGCAACTTTTTCGGTGGGCAACAGGCGTCTCGGCTGGTTGGTTCTTTTCGTGGACCAGCTGGAGTCTCTTGACGGTTGCGGTTCCGCTGACGTGGCTGTTTGCTCGTGTGTTGACTCGCCAAGTCGAAGTCAGCCGTCATCGAGCCTTGCTGGCGGCTGATAAGCAGATCGGATCGAGTGAGCGGATCGCGACGGCCGATCATTTCATGCAACGTCCGTCTCGCGACGGATTCATGCAGGCGGCGGTCGAAGATGCGGCCGATTGGGTGGGCCGTGCCCGCGAAGCATCCCTGGACGAAGAGAGTGTTCGTCGGTCCAGGTCGTTTCTTTCGCTTTGGCCAATCCCGTTCGCGGTGATCGGCTTGCTGATTGCGGCTTTCTTGACACAGTATGCTCGCGTTCCTTTGGCCGGTGATCCCTCGCTGCCCGAACTCAGTTCTGTCGCTGATCCCATTTCGATTGCGCCGGACCCTTCGCAACCGAAGCAACAGCCAAACGTTGAAGAGCTTCCAGATCCCAATCCAGAAAAAGAGCCTCCACCGGAACAACGCAGCCAACGAGCGGTCAATCGGCAAGGTTCGTCTGGCGCTGATATTCCGGACGAAGCCGAGGAGTCGAGTGGGAAATTGAGTGAGGGCGAAACCAGGGAGAGCCAACAGTCGGCCAATCCGTCGAGTGCCCGTGGTGCGCCCTCCACCTCCGGTCAGCCTTCCAAATCAGGTGAAGAGACGAAGCGAGAACGGAAGCCAAAGAAGAAGCAAAAGCCAGAGAAAGAGCGAGAGAAGAAGCCACGACCACAAGAAGAAAAACCATCGGGGGCGACCGCCGGACAAGGGTCATCCAAAGGATCTGACAACAACGCTGCCCCCAGTGACTGGGCCAGCACGAGTCAAGCTGCGACACCCGACGATGAGGATATCGAAGACGAAGAAGACGTGGCTGACGAGGAAGAAGAACAAGAATCGCGTGGCGGTGTTCAGCCGAATCTCCGTGACAGGCGTACGCCTGTCAATCGTGACTTGCAGATTGGCTTTGGTAACGCCCAGCCCAACCCCGATGCGAACGGACGTGGCGGACCGGGCGGGCAAAAGAAATCTCGCGGCGTCGCTTCGTTGGTGTTGGGAGTTCCCATCCCCGATCGCGTCAATGGTCAACCCAATAAAGGTCGCATCCGAATCACGCAACAACGGATCACTCCGGAAGCTGAACAGAGCGATCCGGTTGCTGCTCAGGATCGGTTGCCCCGCCAAGGTTCGGTTGGCCCAATCCACCATCCTGATTTTTCACCCTGGCTTCAAGATTTTGTGCGGCGTTATTTCCTTGAACGTCGAGCCCAGAATCCGTTGCAGGCGTCCCCTCCAGAAAACACAACCAGTACGACTCCTCAAGATCCCTTGCAGACGTCCGCCGTCGCAGAAAGTGATACGCCGCAATCATGAGTTCTAGCTTGTCTGTTGATAATCCCGAAGCCGCGCGACAAGCGGCTGATGAATTTCGAACCGTCCATGCCGCCATTCGCGAGGAAGTTTCGCGGATGATGGTCGGGCAGGATGCCACCATTGACGGTGTGCTGGCAGCTCTGTTTGCTGCTGGCCACGTACTGCTCGAAGGTGTACCCGGTTTGGGGAAGACTCTGTTGGTCAGTTCGCTTGGAAAGGCGATTCATCTGACCTTTAGTCGCATCCAATTCACGCCGGACATGATGCCTGCCGATATTCGTGGCACCAACGTGTTGCAAGAGAATGAAACCGGCGGCACGAAGTTAGAGTTTCAACCGGGACCCCTGGTTGCCAACTTGGTGCTGGCTGATGAAATCAACCGAGCGACCCCGCGAACGCAAGCTGCATTGTTGGAATCGATGCAGGAAAAGCAAATTTCGGTTGGGAACCGTACGATTGCTTTGGAGGAGCCGTTCTGTGTGATGGCGACGCAGAACCCTGTCGAGCAGGAGGGAACCTATCCATTGCCCGAAGCACAGCTTGACCGTTTCTTGTTCAAGTTGGTTGTCGGCTATCCGGCGGAAGAAGACTACCGAACCATTTTACGCCGCACGACATCCAACAACGAAGTTGCTTTGAACCCCGTTTCGAATGCAGAAACGATCATTCGTATGCGGCAAGTGGTACGCTCGGTTCCAGTACCAGATCATGTTGAAACCGAAGCGATTCAATTGGTAATGGCGACGCAACCGGGAAGTGAATACGCCCGGCCACTGGTGAACGAAGTGGTTTCGTTAGGAGCTTCCCCGCGTGGTGTTCAGTCGCTGATTCTGGCTGGAAAGGTTCGCGCCTTGTTGGATGGACGTTTTGCCGTCGCCGGTGAAGATCTGAAGGCCGTTGCGCCAGATGTGTTGCGGCATCGGATCTTGGTCAACTTTCATGGAATGTCAGATGGTGTGACTCCCGACGACGTGATTCAAGAAGTACTCAAGTAGTTCAACGACTGAACGCTTCGGCTTTGCTGTGCTGAGCCGCTTCCGTCGTGAATCACGAATAACACAACAACATGAATGATCGCTTTAATCTTTTAGATCCACATTTTCTGGAGCAGGCGCATGCGCTGCGGATCGTCGCGAGACGGGTCGCGCCTGCCGGGCGTTGGGCCGAGCACCGCTCGCGTGATCGCGGGCAGGGAATGGAGTTTCGTGATTATCGACCCTATTCACCGGGCGACGAGATGCGGTCGATCGACTGGAATGTCTATCGCCGGCTTGGTCGTGTTGTGGTGCGATTGTTTGAGGAGATGGAAGATCTGCCGATCTACCTAATGCCTGATCTTTCGCTCAGTATGTGGAAAGAAGAACCCGCACGCGCCGTGACAGCGATGAAAGTGGCGGTCGCCTTTGCCTCAATCGGACTCGATCAGCATGATCGAGTTGGAGTGTTTCCGTTCAGTGACGCACTAAACGCGACCGTTCGCCCCACCTCCGGACGTGGCCGACTGAATACGATCGCCGAGGCTCTCACTCGCATTGGTGAAGAATCGATCGATCAGCAGAATGGGACAGATCTTGCCAAGTCGATGGCAAAGTTCAGTGGGCTCGGTTTGCGAGAAGGGATGTTAGTCATCATCTCTGATTTCTTTGATCCTCACGGCATCGACGCAATGATGGCGGAGTTGAAGCGAACACGTCACCGCCCACTGTTGGTTGCGATTTCTCGGCCGGAGGATCGTGAGCCTCGCTTACGTGGGGACATTCGAGTTCGCGACTGCGAAACGGGCGTAATGCAGGACGTGACCGTCGATTCGACCGTGCTGCAGAATTACCGCGAGGCTTATGATAAGCATTTTGACCGGTTGCGGGATTTTGCGCGTCGCCGGCAAGGTGGCTTTTTGGATCTAAACCACGACAAAGATGTGATGGATCAGCTGGGTAACCTGTTTGAAGGTGGGAGGTATGTGGCATGAGTTTTGCCTTACTTTCCACCCTTGCGGTTCTCCTTGGGGTCCTTGGCTTGGCCACCGCACTGTGGCTCGCGCAACGATTGCGAGTGCAACATCGCGAAGTCGAAGTGCTGAGCACATTGTTTTGGGAAGCTGCGATCGAAGAGACGCGGGCACGTGTTTTTGTACGTCGATTTCGTCATTGGTTGGCATGGATCCTGTTGGTCGCGATCGCATCACTGCTGTGGATGCTGCTGGCTCAGCCAACCCGCAGTCCAGCCGACGGCACGAAGCACGTCGTGTTACTTGATTGGAGTGTTGACGATGCAGAGCAGCGGCAAGCAGATTTGCAGTTGGCCATTGAGCGTGCCGAGACGCTGCCAATGACGGCCCGGGAAATTGTCGCGGTCGGTAGCCACTTAGAGACACTTCTTGCAGCTGGCGAACCGATTGAA
>JARGNK010000099.1:0-4071 GCA_029213145.1 Rubripirellula sp.
GTGAAATGCTGATTTCACCCGCCCCGTCAGGCTTTGATTTCGCCGCCGAGTCGCTCCTGGAACCGGCTGAACAGGTAATGACTGTCGTGCGGTCCGGAGGCTGCTTCGGGGTGATACTGTACGCCGAAGGCATTTTCCTCGCGGTGGCGAATCCCCGCGACCGTATCGTCATTCAAATTGCGATGCGTCACTTCAAGGCAATCCGGCAGAGAATCTTCCTCCACCGCGAAACCGTGATTCTGCGTGGTAATCTCAACCTTGCCAGTTTCCAAGTCGAGCACCGGCTGATTCACACCACGATGACCAAATTTCAACTTAAAGGTCTTCGCACCACAAGCCAACGAGAGCAGCTGGTGGCCCAGGCAGATTCCGAAAATCGGTATTTTCCCGAGCAGCCCACCGATGGTTTGATGAGCGTAATCAAGTGGCTCGGGGTCGCCAGGACCATTAGAAAGAAAAACGCCATCAGGCTCCAGCCGGAGCACATCGTCAGCAGTGCTATCCCCGGGCACGATCGTCACGCGGTTACCGCGCGAGGCGAAATGGCGTGGAATGTTCCATTTCATTCCGAAATCAATGCAAACGACGTGGCGGGCAGAGGATTCGATTGCCTGCGTGCCGATTTCAGCATTTGTCCAGTCATCGAGCCGCTGATCCCAACCGACCACCTCACGGGACATGACCTCCCGCACTAAATCTCGTCCCACTAAACCTGGAGCAGATTTTGCTTTTTGGACCAAGGATTGGTCGTCCAGGTCGGTCACCGACAATACACCCCGCATTGCGCCCGCCGTCCGGATTCGCCGCACAAGGGCGCGGGTGTCGATTCCAGCGATCGCCGGAATTCCGTGCTTTTGCAAGTAGTCACTGAGACCACCCTCAGCGCGGTAATTGCTGTAAATCCGGCTCAACTCGCGAACGACAAAGCCAGACAAAGCAGGTACTTCGTGTTCGACGTCAATTGAATTGATGCCGTAGTTGCCAATTTCCGGGTAGGTCATAGTGACGATCTGACCGCGATAACTCGGATCCGTCAAGATTTCCTGGTAACCGGTCATCGCCGTGTTAAATACCACTTCGCCCGTCACTTCGGTGTCTGCACCGAAGGAGGTACCGGTAAAAACTGATCCGTCTTCGAGAGCAAGTTTGGCGGGCTTCATACAAGCTACGGTCTAGCGGGGAGCGGAGCGTCAAACAAATTTGACTGAACCGCTTCAACTTGGCGTAACGCGGCTCAGGTGTCAATCAGGTCTTCCGGAGATAAGATTGGAACTTCGTTTTCCTCGGTTTCCTGTTGCTCCCGCCACGGCTCCCCCTTCTTGTAGCTATCCAATTCTTGCTTCAGCTGCTCCAACTGCTCGTGATCTTGCTCATCCCCGAGCTCTACAGCTTTGGTGCTCCACTCTACAGCCTTCTCGAAATTCCCCGATTCAGCGTAGGCGGCCGCGAGCGTGCTCAGGATGTGCGCTTCCTTGTATTCGCTCAACTCAGCCGCTTTTTCACCGAATTTTAGAGCACGCTTGCCATCCCGAACTTTCTCCTTGGGAGACGTCGCCAAAACCCATGACAGGTTGTTGTAGATTCCGGCAGCCTCTGCCTTGACGCCTGCCGGGGCAGTTTCGGGATTTAGATCACCGAGTCCCTCCAACGCATCCTCATAGTCCTTGATCGCTTTATCGTGATCGCCCACACTCAACTGCGCATCACCACGGGAGCGTAGGATTGCGGCATTCCCAGCGTTCTTGTCCAACAGATTCGTGTAGACCTCAATCGCCTTCCGCGGACGATTGTCGAGCGAGTAGAGAGTTGCCAATCTCAATTGCCGGAACATGTCTTCGGGATTTCGTTCCACGAGTTCAACGGCATCATTGATGGCATCGGCCAATCGGTTTTCCATCAAGGCGATTCGCGACCGCAGTGCGATCGTCTGATCGGCTGCCTCAATTTGGGGCGAGATCTGTCGAGCCGCGCGATAATCATCTTTCGCTGACTTAATGTCTTCCCGATCCAAGGCGAGCTCAGCTCGCTGTAACAGGGTCACCGGATCTTTCGGGGCCATCGCATAAGCCTTGTTGAGATCCGACATCGCCTCCTCGAGTTTCTGCTCTGACCGGTGCAAAATTGCTCGCATACGGTACATGCCTTCACTTGGGGCGGCAGCGAGCATTTTGGTTGTCAAATCGATTGCATCCGCAACTCGATCAAGCTCAATCAGCTTTTGAATCGCTGGTCCGGCAAAGTTTGGGTTGGTTGGATCCTTGAGCAAGACCACTTCCATATCGGCGATAGCCCCTTCAACGTCGTTCTGCTGTAGTCGCAAGAAAGACCTCGCTTGCATGGCTTCGACGTTTTCTGGGTCGAGTCGGGCTGCTTCGTCCAGATCCGCCAACTTTTTGTCGTCGTCTTCTTGGGTAAGTGCTCGAAGCACGTAGGCGGCACTTTGCTCCGCAGGATCATCCTCGAGCAGATCAATCGCACTGGTCGTTGCCTCAGTGATCGCCGTTCGATCGCCACCCGGTAACAAGTTCAACCGAGCAATCAACAAAAAAGCTTCCACTAACTCGGGATCATTCTCGACCGCATCCTCCAAACTCCGAAGAGCCTCATCACGCAACTGAAGCTGCATTCGGCCACGGGCTTGCATCATCCCAGCGGCCAGCCCCTGAGCCCGTTGCAAAAGAACGGATCCAAGCATTTTCTTCGCGAACGCCGCATTCTCCTCATCGAGCCCCTTTTTCAATGAGGATTCCAACAACGCGGCAACCGATTCGAGCTCTTTCTCTGAATCCGCATCGATCCGCTTGATGACCGCTTCATCTAGATCGCTTTGACCTTGGTTCGCATCCTCTTTCTTGCCTCCATCCTTCTCAGTGTCGCCGTTCTCAGTGTCGCCCTTCTCGGTCTCATCCGGTTCCGAGGTGACTTGGTCTGCTGTCTCCGTACTCTCCCCAACGTCTTGGGCGGGCAAGAGGGATGCGGGAACCAGGAGAATCGCGAAGAGGATCGCGAAGAGACGCGGGAAAACGGCTGTAGAGAAAGTCATGGCGGGGCTCGTCAAACTAGGGGAAGAACTCCCATCATTATGACCGCTCGTCTAGTCAACGCGTAGACCAGTGTGGACCGATGTTGGCTCTTTCCGGTCCTCAGAACCGAAGTTTTTGGTCCTCCACTCCCCAATAGGGTGCTCAGGAAGTCCCGTATAACTCTTGTTGCTCTGCCAACTGCGAGCGGAGAGACTCATTTTCTGCCTGCAATCGCTCCACTCGCTCCAGAACCTGGTTGAAATCGCTAGCCGCCTCCTGCCAAAAATCATCCTCGCGGAATTTGATCGGTAAATGCTGCTCACCGCTCACCAGACCTCTCAGTGACGTTCTGAGCCGGAACATCGGGCCAGCAAACCGATTGCTCAGCTTCATGGTGTCCCGCAGAAACATTGGCATCATCACCAACACGACACCGATGACGGGGATCTGAGAAACGATGGCCGAACGCCCAACTGACGAAAACGGCTCATTGCCCACCTCTAACAAAACCCGAGCCAGAGCGCCGAATGATACGAGGCAAACGAGAAACAAGCCCCAGTGAATGAGGACGCGGCGAACCATCGCCCACTGGACAGCAGGATCGATTAAAAGACGAGTTCGCTTTGGCATAACAATTACCAGTCACATGAGAAGTTATTAGCGCATCGGGAACGGTAGCTTGGGGGGAGAACAATGCAGCTCGGGGGAGATCGTTTGTTCGAAAAGATTTGAATGATTCACTTGATAGACAGCACAGTCGCTACACCCCACATGACCGACAGCCGTGAACCACCAACCCCAAGACCTACGACAGGACGGAAAATCGCCCAGCGGAGATATGCCGATTACACGATCTAGTCGGGCGGGGCCCAAGCCAGCTTGCCACTGCCGACCCCTGTCTCCCTCTGTCAAGGAAGACCCAAAGATGTCGGTGTAGATTTCTCCTGCTTCAAACGTACGAAACTGCGGGCACGCGGCGATCGCGATGGCATTTCTTTCAGTCGTTTTATTCGGGCTGCAATCGCAGGCGCAGTCACCATTGCGGCAG
>JARGNK010000099.1:4171-29313 GCA_029213145.1 Rubripirellula sp.
ACTGGCCCCAACCAAACTGGCCCCAACCAAACTGGCCCCAACCAAACTGGCCCCAACCAAACTGGCACCTATCAATTCCTCGAAAAAAACCCGACATCGACTGCGAATCCCGAAGCCACTGCATCTACCCCCGGAGCAGCATCCACCATCAGAGCCGCGGTCAACCAACCAAACACGATCGTACCGCCCCAGGGAATCACTTACCCCATCGTGAGTCAGCCAGCTTTCCTCGCGTCCCAGTCGGCCCCCCTCGGTGAAGTCACAGCCATTGGCGGTGACGACCGACTCACCCGCCACAGTGGGTCAGTCACCGCCGGTCAACAACCGCTCAACATCTGGGCTGCAACCACCAAGCTACGCCCGTGAGGCTCCCAGACCGATCCGGCTAGGTGGTCAAACCGATCAAAACTGACAGAAACAGCAAATCAAAATTCCGAGCCAAGCAAACAATGAATCGATCGCTCCCATCGCTGGCGGCATTCGCTTCAACCCACTGCCAAACCGCGGCAAGCTAGAAATGTCGCATCGACAGGCATCTTCCGAGGATACGGTCCAACAGCCTAAACGACGGTAATCAACTCGATCGCGGCTCGCCGTCGATGAATTAGTCGAAACTGGGTTAGTCGAAACTGGATTATTCGAAACTGGGTTAGTCGAAACTGGGTTAGTCGAAAACGTGGAACGCCGACCCCGCTGGCAAGCTGGTACGTTTACGAACCTAGCCAGGCGTCACGTCTCGATTCTCATCTCGGCTTGGCAATCTCGCGAAGGGTTGCCAAGATACCCGGCTCGTATTGATTCAACCGAGCGTGGGAGTTTTGAGAGATGCAACGGACGTTGGTTTTACTGAAGCCTGACTGTGTACAACGCCGCCTGATGGGGACGGTCATCAGCCGTTTTGAAGACAAGGGTCTGAACATTGTGGCGATGAAGATGCTGCAGGTCACGCCTGAACTCTCTCGGGCGCACTACGCCGAACACGTGGACAAACCTTTTTACCCAAGTCTCGAAGCATTCATCACCGCCGCACCAGTCGTTGCGATGGTCGTCGAAGGATTGGAAGTCATCAGCGTGGTTCGCGACATGCTCGGTGCGACCAGCGGCCTGAAGGCTGCCGCTGGGACAATTCGCGGTGACTACAGCAGCAGTCGCCAAATGAATCTCGTCCACGCAAGTGACAGCGAAGCATCGGCCCAGCGGGAGTTGGATCTCTACTTCGAACCGTCAGAGCTTTGTGACTACGCCCCAGTGATCGTGCCGTACCTGCGGGCCGGCGACGAAGGCTAGTTCAAAGCCCTGTCTAGCCAGCCGTCTACCGTTGGCGGCAGCCGATCTACTTGTTCTTGTTCAACTTTTCTTCCGCGCGGGCGGCACGTAGTGCTGCGGCCTCTCGCGGAAGTTTGAACTCGGGACCTGCCGGGAAGTATTGCACATCGTCTTGCAGATAGTATGGACTCGGTAGAGTCTGGCCATTCAGCGAGACTTGGCAACCGGTCGTGCCAGCCAGACAGAAACCGGCCAATAAGGTCAGGGCAATGCCTTGGGTAGGCCGTCGGAAGGTTGCTTTGCGATTCATCGTGGTTGCCTTCGCATCCAAGCGAGTACTAGCGGGATAACTAGAGGACGGGAGTCGCAGCCTGTATTCCAGTCTGCGTCACAACCGGTATCGACCTATCAACCGTTAAATCTTCACTCCGCCGCCGGCAAAATCCAAAAAAGCCGCAGAACAGTACGACGTGAAACTCGAAATCGTCGGCGATTGAGCGTGCAAACCATCGCTGAAAGCCTTGTTTGCGGCATCACAACAAGGCTTCAATCTGCCTGAAAATTCAAGAAAAGACCTCAAAAAACTGACAACTTCAAGAATCAGACGCCATTCAAAGCGCAGAAAACGCACGCTTTGAGGCGTTGGCAGAATGTTATCACCAAGCCTCACGGCAGGTCGAACAAGCAATACCTGTACGACCTAGCGAAGTCGCTTCAGCCGATTGCCAATCCCCTCACTTGTTGCCAACCGGTCACTTGCACATCCGGAAGGTCCGCTCGCTACGATTTTACGCCATGCACGCTTGATGCCGTAAACACCTGTCAATCCCCGTATTCCGCCGCAAGAAGTTTTCTCGTCGACAGGGAGGTTCCAGCGACGATGACTCCCTTTGTCGACCTAACTCCCAAGGTCTGCCTTCCAACGGACCCTCCCATCCATGGGCGATTTCCGCATGTGACCGAGCGTCGACGCAAACCAGTCCTGGCTAAAAAAGTCTCACGGTTGAATCTCCCTCCTGCCATGGGATTTCTGGTTTGCGTTCGCGCTAGGTGCAATGGTTGGTTTCGCCACTGGGCGTCGACGCGACCTCCCCGCTGATCCTCCCCAAGGCTCCCAGATCCATGGCAAAGAAAGATACTATCCGCGTGGTCACACGCGGATCAGACGGTTCCCTATTGGTTCGAGATTACCCCAACTGTGATCCCTTGACGCAAACGCACCTTCAGATCGGTGTTGATGACTGCAGCACCGACCTGGGCCTTCGTGGCATGCCCATTTTCCGAGGCTTGATCGGGCCAATTCCGGAAGGCAAAAACATCGTGCGGTACGAATCACCAGAAGTATTCGAAACGCTTACGAAGGAATGGGGCAGCGCCAAACCGCGTCGTCGGCGCCGCAACACCAGCGAAACAGTCAACCAGGAAGTCGCTGAGGCCACCTGATTGGTGTTAACTCTCGCGTGAAACTTCAATCTCGACAAATTGCACTTGTCGATCGGGGCGTTCGCAAGCTATCTCCCGACTGGAGATTGGTTTGTTTCGAAGCCCCGAGTTGTGATTGACCATGCGACGCCGACTGGAGGTTGCCGTCTGGCTTACTGTCAAGCGTTCCACCACGCTTGCGATATTGTTGTGCGCCTCGCTAACGCTAATCGGCTGCGGTACAACGAGGGAGTACAACGCAACACAGCAACTGGTCATGAGCGATGCTGTCGATCGCAGTATCGCTCAAATCGACTTTCGTCCGCTCTCGCGACGAAAGGTGTATCTCGACACGAGCTACCTGAGACACGTCAAAGGCGAGGGCTTCGTAAACTCGGAATACGTCACCAGCGCACTTCGACAACAAATCGTTGCAGCAGGATGCTATATCCAAGACTCTGCCACCGAAGCAGACATCGTGATTGAAGCCCGCATTGGAACGCTCGGGGCGGATGACCATCGCGTGATGTATGGAGTCCCTGCCAATAACGGAGTCTCCACAACGGTATCGCTATTCCCCGGCGCCCCCAGCATCCCGACGATACCGGAAATTGCCATCGCCCGCCGGGAAGCGAGAGAAGCTGCAGCCAAGATCGCTTGCTTTGCCTATGATCGGACAACCCGAGCGCCGATCTGGCAATCAGGCGTCGACAGCGCCGTCGCCACGGCTCGGGATACTTGGGTATTCGGAGTCGGGCCGTTCCAGGCCGGAACCATTCGTGAACAAACCAAACTAGCAGGTAGCCGAATTCGGTTCGGTGAGAAGAGCGCGACGGGATCGCCTGCCAAGTTCTTCGACCGGCCACCTGTTGATTATACTGCGGTAATGAGATTCCAAGAGGGAATGCCGATCCTTGACGACGGTGGCTTCGCCCCCGATATGATTGGCGTGCCTGAATCAGAAATCGCAGATGCAGAATCATCGGATGACTTGGAGGATACACAAAATGAGCTCGTCGATACGCAAGATGAACTCATTGACTCGCAAGCCGAAACAGAACTCGCTGAAAAAAGCGACGAATCCGAAACAATCAAACGCTGATTCCTTCGCCGGCGAGCATTCCCTTGCCATCTGACGATTCCCAGCCACCTGACGATTACCAGCTGATCGACTTCGGTAACGGTCGTAAACTCGAATTGGTCGCCGGTCATTGCATTGACCGCCCCTCTCCAGCGGCCAACTCCGTGCGTCGCCAGAACCCCGACGTTTGGCGATCCGCCACATCTCGGTATGACACCGTCAAGAAACAGTGGACACACCACCAGCGGTGGCCTGAAAACCTAGCCGTCAACTGCGGCAACTTTCGGATGCCAGTCCGACCGACGCCCCATGGTCATATTGGTCTTTTTCCGGAGCAGGCACCCAATTGGCAATGGCTCTCGGAGCCCCCACCATCAGAAATCCCAAATAACGAAGCGCTCAACTTATTTGGTTACACCGGGGCCAGCACTATCGCATTGGTTCGCAGCGGATTCCGTGTCGCCCATGTTGATGCCGCAAAACCAAACGTCCAAGCCGTTCGAATCGCTGCGAACTGCAACGAGATGGCTGATCCCCCCATTCGGTACCTCGTTGATGATGCAGCAAAATTTGCAGCGAGGGAAGTGCGTCGCGGACGGCAATACCACACAATCGTGCTTGATCCACCAGCTTACGGACACGCCCCCTCAGGCCGCACTTGGCGTCTCGAACGTGATTTGTGGCCGCTGCTGGACAACTGCCTGCGGCTCCTCGATCCATCCTGCTTTCGGCTCCTAATCACGGGTCACTCACCCGAGGTAGATCAGTCAAATATTGTCCAATACCTGGTCCAGACCGGTTTTCTTGGGAATCGAGACCACGGTTTGCGTCTCCACTCAGGCAGGTCACAATTGATAGACAGCAACGGTCGCCCATTGGATGCTGGATTTTTTGTTCAGATTGCCAGATCCAGATAAAGATCAACGCATCAAAATTACCCGGTCATTGAACAACAGACAAAGAGATTACCACCGGAGCACATTGCAACAGACCTTCCAATGGCTCCATTGAGCCCGCGCAGGTTCACGACTTTTAACGCGACATTCTTAACATCACCTCAAACCGCACCACCACAGGAACTCCAAATTACGGCGTTCACCATGGTTCCGATCCCTGCACTCAACACGAAATGCCAAAAGGACGGCTGATGGCTTCTGTATCCACCGATGCTCAGCAATTAGTCGAATCGCTTTCTGAGCATCCACGTTTGATCGTCGCTTTTTCCGGCGGCGTCGACAGCAGTGTGGTCGCTGCCGCAGCCCACCGCGCTAACGTGCAATCGGCCATTGCAGTGACTGCCCAATCACCGAGTGTGCCCCAGTGGCAGTTGCAAGTCGCGCAGCGAGTCGCTGGCGAAATCGGGATCGAACACCGCATCGTTAGGACGCAAGAAGGCGTTCGCGAAGAATATCGCCGCAATGATCGGCAGCGGTGCTATTACTGCAAAGACACGCTGTATCAAACATTGAACGAGGTCGCCGATTCTGATTCGACTGCAACGATCATCTCGGGTACGAACGCCGACGACCTTGGTGATTACCGCCCAGGAATCTCGGCTGGCAATCGCCATCAGGTACTTACACCACTGGCTGATCTGGGACTCAGCAAAGCACGCGTCCGAAACATCGCTAAGTTCTTCAAGCTATCGAACTGGAATCTACCAGCCTCCCCTTGCCTGGCTAGTCGAGTGGCTTATGGAGTGGAGGTGACGCCGGAACGCCTACGCCGGATCGAACTGGCTGAATCCTTCTTGCGTGACTTGGGATTCAATCAATTGCGGGTTCGCCTGCTGGCTGAGGAACAGGCACGTATCGAGGTGGAAAAGAGCTCGATTGATGCTTTACTCGCATTGGAATGCGACCGACGCGTTACCAATCAACTACTAGCATTTGGATTCGAATCAGTCATGATTGATCGGGAGGGCTTTCGCTCCGGTCGTCTAAATGAAGCCTTATCTCCTCCTACGCTGACAGCCATCGGGCCAACAGTAAGGTCTGCCGATCGCATCACGGACCCCAAAGAGGCACGCCGTTGAATTCCAATAACCCGTCAGCCCCAGACCGCGGCGATGAAGATTCGCCAACCCGCGATTCGCCGTCCGCAAATGGCGTCACCAGCACTTCGCAAACCCACGAAACGCAAGCGATCCACGGCGGCAGCACCGCGACCAACAGTCTGATCGGCAGCCGCGTGGGTGACTACCAAGTCATGCGAAAGCTTGGACGTGGCGGAATGGCCGACGTCTACGTCGCGAGACAAGTTTCACTCGGCCGCGAGGTTGCGCTCAAAGTGCTGCGCAGCGATTACGCGCGAGATCAAGATTATGTGAAACGATTTCGACGCGAGGCTCGCGCGGCAGCCAACTTGAACCATCCCAACATTGTCCAGGTCATTGACGTTGGGAATGCCGGGACAAATTATTTTATCGCACAAGAACTAGTGGATGGTGAAAACCTGCGGCAAACGTTGGATGCAGTGGGAACGGTAAGTCTGGAGGATGCGATCGAAGTTTTAGTCGGTGTCGCAGCGGCCTTGGAGGTCGCTTCCGAGGCGGGAATCACCCACCGCGATATCAAACCAGAAAACATCATGCGCACCTCCCGAGGCATTATCAAAGTTGCTGACTTTGGCTTGGCTCGATTAGGAACAGATGTCGCGGCCACCAAGACCAATCTGACCCAAGCTGGCTTAACCTTGGGAACGCCTCGCTACATGAGCCCCGAACAGGTGCAGGGCAAACCAGTCGACGTTCGTAGTGACCTCTACTCTCTCGGGGTCACGCTCTATCACCTGTTAGCGGGTCGCCCACCGTTCGAGGCCGATGATCCTTTAGCGCTCGCACTAATGCATCTGCATGAACCGCCTCCACCACTCGACCGCGTTCGGGGACGCACCGATGATCAGGGAACCCCCGATCTCCCGGAATGGTTGATCGCTGTGGTGACACGTCTGATGGAAAAAATACCGGGCGACCGCTTTCAGTCGCCCAGTGAATTGCTTGATGCAGTTCGCAATGAAACAGCGACCTCGAACTTGGGCGGTTATGGGGTCGGTACCGCCGCCGCGACGATTCGCCTTCAACGGGCTACCGACTACCAGCAAAGTAAGCGACGAAATCAGCACCGTAAAATCGCGGTCGCGATTCTATTGCCAAGCCTTGCCATAGCTGCTGCGTCGGTGAGCATGATGAACTCTCCGATGCCGAGTGTGTCGGATGTTCTCAACCCGGATGTCGCACCTCAACAGGAATCTGTGCAAGCCCAATACTTGTACGCGATCCGACGTAACGACGA
Organism: Rubripirellula sp.; assembly: GCA_029213145.1. Classification (GTDB taxonomy): domain Bacteria; phylum Planctomycetota; class Planctomycetia; order Pirellulales; family Pirellulaceae; genus Rubripirellula. The sequence goes on from JARGNK010000099.1 coordinate 11,234, forward strand.
AGCGGCGTGGCGTTCAGTCGGTGAATTTTTCCCACCTGAAGAGAACGCCACCAACGCCAGTTACTTCGCTAAATCAATCATCCAATTAGCTAACCAGATGAGCGAAGATGGCCATGTCGCAGATGCAAGCCGCACGCTCGATCAATTACTTCGCTCGGCTAACGTTGATCGTGTTTATCAAGCAATCGCATTAGCACGTCAATATTTCGTGCTCGAAAAACTTGGCGAGAAAGATCGACAAGCAGTCGTCAAACGCGAATTTCAGTCGCTCTATCAAGATCTTCAAACGAACAATCCAAATGCGCAAGAACTGATCGACGAGACCCTTGGCTTCCGAGAAATCCAGCAACTCGGTGTATCTGAGAACTGATCGTATCTGAGAACTGATCGCTGAACCCGTTTCATGGGTGCTACCACGCCCACCATGGAATCTTGCAACCCTGCTTCGCTTGTGCTCATGATCAAACCTCGTCTAATTCTCGGACTATGGCCGATTGCGGGGATAACGACACTTGGAGTCACCAAGGACGACGCCACTGCAACACTTCACGCTGCAATCGATATTGGCATCACGCAGTTTGACACCGCCTTCAACTATGGCTTTCAAGGGGAAAGCGATCGCTTACTCGGCCGCATCTTGCGGGAAAGATCCTGTGATGCTGTCGTCCTCGGGAAAGTCGGACAGCGGTGGGCAGGAACTCGCCGGGTCATCGATGGAAGACCGGCAACCCTCGTCGCCGATGCTGAAAGCTCGCTGTCGCGTCTCGCAAGAGAATCCTTTGATTGCCTGCTGCTGCACAGTCCCGACCCGGCTGTCCGAATCGAGCGTTCAGCAGAAGCCTTGGCCCAATTAAAACAGCGGCAACTTTGCAAACGAGTTGGTGTTTGCAATGTCAATCAAGATCAATTGGCAAGGTTCAGCCGAGTGGTTGCCTGTGACGCGATCCAGTGTCCACTGAACCTCATCCAACGTGATTCCCTCAGCGGCCTAATTCCCGCCGCCCAACGACAGGGCACCAACGTGTATACCTTCTGGGCGTTGATGAAGGGAATGCTGGCCGGAAGGATCGGACCGAACCATACGTTCGATCCGGCCGACCCCCGCGCGGGGTATGAAATTTTCCAAGGCCAATTTCGACGTCGCGCCGACCATATCGTCGCTGGACTGATTGAAATCGGGAAGCAATCGAAGCACACAGTCGCCCAATTAGCCATCGGCTGGACGATGGCGCAGCCTGGCGTTTCGGCGGTTCTCGCCGGCGCTCGCAAACCAGAACAAATCACTGAATTGGCAGCGAGCCAACCGCTTGGCGAGGAGGAGGTGACGCAGATCGATCAACTCGTCGCCGCATCGAATCGCGAATCACACCGCACAACCTGACAACCAGCACAACCTGACAACCAGCACCACGTGCTAACCAACGTCACTCGGCTCAACAAGATTGTTCACGCCGCGGAGCTGCCATCAAAATGAACGCCATGAGGTCTCGCCAGCGATCGACGTTCATACGCGTTCATTGGCGTCCAAGGTTGGATGCCCGACACGATTGGTCGATTAACTCCGTTGGCCGAGGATTAAGGTCGATCAATCTTTGCCTACAGCGTTTCGAATTCGGCAACCACGTCATCCGCGGGTTCCGCGATAGCACCACTCCCACCAAATTCCGACTCGACCTCCATTTCCTCGGGCACGCCGTCGACCGACTCATCCTCAGCTTCGGCGGTTGGGCCCATCGCTGAGCGACGCTGGCGACTTTCCATCATCGACGCAATCGGCACCGAAAGAATGACGAGGAAGAGAAAAACGCACCACGGGATGAAGTACATCATGGCAATCGACTGACGTCGGGGGGTGAGGGCAAGGAATCTGGATCGACTTCCCTAACATAGTCAGACGACAAAATAGAAGCAATTTGGGAGTGGAATTCGCGGGTCGGTTTAACAAGGTTCGTGTCACTCGCCAGCCAAACCGCCGTGCCAAGCCCCCAGATGTCGAGAAAAACGCTTGCGAAACGAAAAAAGCGTGGAAGCTACCGCCTCCACGCTTCTTCATGATTTGATCGGGAGAGTTCCTGAGCGGGAACCCAAAATGGCCGCCAATGCGTCCCTGCTGATTTTAGTAATTCACCGACAGACCAAGATCAATTCCCTGAACCCATAAGCTGCTGTCGTTGTGCACAAACGCTGGACGTGCGCCGACGACTCCAGTCTGCAAAGCGGCCCCATCGGTGATGACACGATCCATGACCGAGCCATTCAGAGCAACATTGTCGAAGTACAGGAAGCTGTAACCGACGCTGAACTGCATGTTCTTGCGAAGCTGGTAAGCAAGCTTGAAGTTCGCTTCAGGAATAAAGGCGAATACGTCTTCTTCAAAAGTCCCCGAGTTGCCACGAGCCAACATACCGACGTCGAAGTTCGAAGTTGTCCCCGAAAGTGTGTCGCTTGTCGTTCCGGCGATCGTGTACTTCTGATTCATATTGCCCAAGTGCACCTTGGTCAACGATCGAGCGGTCCACTTGCCTCGATTGATGATCATTTCAAATCCGAGCTGGCCACCATTGAAACGATTCTCGGCCTCAAACCGGTCACTGAATGTTGTGATACGTGAATTCGCATTTTCGATCGATGTGCTAGCGATCGAAAGCTCATCATCAATTTCAAAGTGTGAGAAACCACCGATGAATTCAACGCGATGCTGCTTGTCGCAACTGAACTTCAAGCGGGTATAGGCTTCTGCAGCCCAAAGATTGAGCGAGCTGCTGGCAGACACGTCACCGCCAAATTGGTTCAGTGTCCCTGTGCCATCATTATTGATGATGACACTGTCCTCACCGGCCGAGGCCAAATTTAGGAACGGGCGAGCGATGGAAGTCCCCGTTCCGGCTCCACCGGCAGCGAAGGAATCATCGTTCTCACTCATGATCCAAAAACGACCACCCAGGCCAACGTTACTGGAAATCCAGCGGCCATAGTCACCGCGGAACCCAACCGACAGGCCCCCATCGATCGAATCACCAAAAGCGACACTAGAGCCAGCAGGTAGGGTGAGGTTGTCACTGAACGTGGGATCGCTTCCGGCTGGCCCAACGGTCACCAAAGGCATCATGTCCCGGCTCTGCGCGAACCACAACAACGCCTCGCCACTTGCCCATGTCGAATCGTCGCAGCAATCGAAAAGGCTAAATAATTTGTGCCCGTGTCGCTTGCCCGATGCGGAATCACACCCGCCATCGCAAGCCCCAGCGCACGAGTCGCAATTGGCTCCCGCAATGTGCCCCAAGAACGTAGCCGGTTGCAATTCAGTCGCACCGATCGGCCGATAAGTTGCCAACGAGTTCGGATTGATCGAGCGAATCGGTTGATCGCCCACGTATTGATCCGATTGGTCGCCTACGTACTGCTCCGAGTCGAAACCGGCGAGATCCCCCACCAAGGTTGTGCTCGTTCCCAGGAGCGGTCCATTTTCCCCTAAGCCGCTCGTACCAAGCGAATCAAGATCCAACGCCCTGGAAACGAGATCGCCCAAACCAAACTGATCGGTGACGTCGTGGGTCGATCCTCTCGTCTCTGGAGAGATTGCGTGGGGAAAATCTCCCTGCTGAGATCCAGTCTCCAAAGACGCAGTGTCCGAGACGTAGGCGCCGTCGGCGTGGAAATATGCTTCCTCCCCAAAACCGGGCAAGTCGCTGACGACCGCCTTGTCATCAGCCAAAGCTGAGGCACTGGTGCCTGCGAGCAGCAAGGCTGCGAGGGTAAGCCGTTTGAAATTCGTTTTCATGGAAAGTCTCGAACAGTCCGGGAACACTGGTTGACTGGTATATGTGGATCGACTGAAACCTCCGTCAAATCAAGTACGGCCATCACTGCATGAATCTCCTCCGCAAATTACCTAGCTTGACGCCCGAAACTGGCATACATCGCCAAACACCGCTGTTGGATTCGCTAGAATGGTGTTTCCCGGCAATTTGGCCGTGAAACTAACTCGTCCTTGTCATAGATTTTCAGCGAAGCAGTGACGCTCTGTGCGTTGTTCGCTTCTACCAGCTAGCACAGATCTCATCCCCAAGAGTCAACTTTGGTGATTCCCGCAAGCAACGAGCCCAACGTTGAACCGCCCGAGGCCGATCCGGACCTCTCACTGTCGGTTCCTTCCGGAGAACCGGAACCAGCGGAACCGTATGAGGCGGTTGAAGGCGAAGTGTTGCTGCCGACAGCGGATCCTGTTGCCAGCGACCCGTCGCAGAATAGTCGCGCTCTGTCGGTGGCGAACGCCCGCGGCTTCCGACGACGAATGTTGCGTTGGCGGCGTCAGCTAACACTGATCAATGAATTCGAACCCACGCTTCAAGCCGAGGATGATGCGACCTTGCGAAAGCGGTCCCTCGCGCTCCGCTATCGGGCAATGGCGGGTGAACGATTGGCCACATTGCTACCCGAAGGCTACGCATTGGTGCGTGAAGCGGGACGCCGGGCCCTCTCGATGCGGCACTACGACGTCCAGATCATTGGTGGAATCTCGCTGTTTGAAGGATGCATCGCCGAAATGCAAACCGGCGAAGGAAAAACACTCACCGCTACCCTGCCACTCTATTTGCATTCATTGGTCGGCAAAGGGGCACACCTGGCGACCGTCAATGACTACCTGGCCAAACGTGATGCCGAATGGATGCGTCCACTTTACGAATTGTTGGGCCTGAGTGTTGGCGTGATCCAGACGCCTGATGACCAAGGTTCCCGAAGAACCTCGTATGCCGCATCGGTCACTTACGGTACGGCCAAAGAGTTTGGCTTTGATTTCTTGCGAGACCGCCTGCTGCTTCGAGCTCAGAACCGAGTCGAAACGGAAATGCTCGGCGACGGGGGCGGTGGCTTTTCAGGCAGTGGTGATCAACCTGTGATGCGGGGCATGCACTTCTGTTTGGTCGATGAAGCCGACAGTATTCTGATCGACGAAGCACGTACGCCACTGATCATCGGCAGCATCGAAGACAATGTCCGTGACCAAATCGTCCAGACTTATCGCTGGGCCGCTGAACACGCGGAAAAATACGAGCTTGATCAACACTTCACAATCGATCCCGACACAAAACAATACGAGTTAACCGCTCGCGGTCGGCAGCTAGTACGTTCGTTGCCAAAATATGATCTGGTTCGCACCGTCGGACTCGTCGATCTGTACGAGTACACCGAGCGTGCCGTCAAGGTACACCGCGAATTCTTGCTCGATCGTCAATTTGTCGTGAAGCCCAACGAGAAAGGGATCGACGAAATTGTTATCGTCGATGAGTTCACCGGCCGTTTGGCGGAAGGTCGTAAATGGCGTGATGGAATTCACCAAGCCATTGAAGCGAAAGAAAATATCGAGATCAGCGTCCCCACGGGGCAGGCAGCACGAATCACCGTTCAGGATTTGTTTCTTCGCTATCCCAATCTAGCCGGCATGACCGGGACTGCGGCGACGAGCGCTCGCGAACTGCGCCGTATCTATCGGACGCCCGTGATCCGCGTGCCCACCAATCGGCCACCCCAACGAAAACAACTGCCCGATCGTGTCTTCGGATCGATGCACTCGAAATTCGAAGCAATCGTTGAGGAAATTGCAGAAGTCCACCGTGAAGGTCGCCCCGTGCTGATCGGCACACGAACGATCGATAAGAGTGTCATCATCTCTCAAATGCTTGATAAACTTGGAATCGAACACCAAGTCCTCAATGCAAACAATGTCGAGAGCGAAGCTGAAATTGTCGCCGATGCAGGTGCCCGCGGAAGAGTGACCGTCGCAACCAACATGGCTGGACGCGGGACTGACATCAAGCTGCTGCGCGAAATCGAAGCGGAAGGTGGCATGCACGTCATTTGCACCGAACTGCATGATGCCGCGAGAATCGACCGCCAATTGATCGGTCGCTGCGGTCGTCAGGGAGACCAAGGTTCCTATCGACAGTACCTCTCACTCGATGACGATATCCTCAAGGGTGGCTTCGGCATTAAAAAGTCGGATCGCCTGAAAGAGATGGGAGAATCGATGAGCGGTTCGGTTGACCAATACGCAAAAATATTCCGTCGAGCGCAGCGAAAAGTCGAACGGAAGCACTTCCGCGATCGCATGATCTTGCTGCATCACGAAAAGGAGCGCAAGAAAATGCAACGCGAAATCGGCCAAGACCCATATCTCGACACCCCCGACTAAACACCATCCGCTAAATCAGCCGGGTGTGTTGAACGCGGGTGTGTTGAACAATGTGTAGCTTCAGGATCCCGCCGGACTGCAGGATCCCGCGGGACTGCAGGCTCACGCGGGACTTTGCGATCCGGTAACTGCCGGACTTTGCGCAAGACACCACATGTCGAGCTTTGCAAAGCTGGCTGCATCCCCTCGGATCTCAGTCGAAAAATCCGGGCAGTCGCCAATCAATTAACCGCACTTTCGATTGATTGCCCTACGCGAGAACCAAGGCAGAAACGACAGCTTGCTTTGCTCGACAGTCCAGTGCTCGGCCGACGCTAAAAATCGACAACCATCTCGTCGGCAGCCACTTGGCAAGGACAATCAACCCGGCTGCGGATCGCCTCGATATCAACCGGGTCATCGGATGTCTCTAGCGGGTTGAGATGCGTCACAAGCAGTTGCTTTGGCTTTGACGCACAGGCAACCTCGGCTACCCGACTGGTCCAGCTGTGTCCGGTTTCGATCGCCCACTTTTCAGAGTCATCGCGAAAGTTGCACTCGTGCATCAAGAGGTCGGCGTTGTGACTCCAACGGGCGTACTCCTCGCTGGTGTCACCAGTCGTGTCGGTCGAATAAACCAATCGTTTGCCGTCCGGCCACTCGACACGATAAGCGACTGACCCACCAGGATGCTGTTGCCGACGCCAGCTGATCGTGGCCGATCCGATCTGAAATGTCGGTTGTTCATCAATCGGAATCCACTCCGCTTTTAGTGGGGCGGGGAAGATCAATTCCTGAAAGAGATGCTGCGAGATAACTTCGATCTTTTCACGTTCACCCCAGATTCGAAGTTTTTTGACCGGACGCTGAAATAAGATGTCCAACAAAAAAGTAAGGCCGAAGGTATGATCCAGGTGCGCGTGGCTAAGCAGAACATCCAAGTTGTCTGTTTCGATGTGCTGCGCTAGCCGAAACACGCCAGTGCCAGCATCGAGCAAGATCCCCGATTCGGGCAAATAGTAACAGGACGTGTGTCGCGACTCGTTGGGGTGGTAACCCACGGTGCCTAGGCAGTGAAGTCGCATCAAATCGTCCTTGCTCGAGAATCAACAAGTGGGTGAAATTTGCCGATCTTAGGCAAACAAAATCACCACGGAACACTCCATATAATGAACGATCAAGCGTTTGGGCTCAACTACAACCTCAGCAATCGCTACCGCCAAGAAAGAACATTATTGAAACAAAAAGGGCTTAATGATCCGGTTCTGGCCTAGCCAGCATCAGAAGAGCCCGCCGCTGAACCACCCGCTTTAACCTGAGGCTCTCCGAAAGGCAATGACCGAAATCGCTCCACTTGTTCATCGAGGGATGAGGTTCCCTGTGAGGCCAAATTGATTCGCAACCATTCCGGCCACACAACACCACCCTTGCGTCCAAGAGACCGTTTAGCTCGCTGGATCCACCAATTTTTCTCGCAGGATCTCCAAGTCGCGCAAGCGGTGCGTCATATCCCGCTCGGCGAGCCGCCGCTGAGATCGAGATTCGATAACGAGGGTGATCACCATGACGACAAGGAAGAACGCCAATAACCATGTTGAAACGCCGGTCACACCGAACACGACCAGAAGAAAGAGCCCCACACCAGCATAAGGAGGAATGAAACCTAGCAAAGGGTTTCGCCGTGCTTTGATTTCGTACATCGTGTGACAAATCTCCTTGTCGAGATCCTCACGAAGCGAATGGGTAGTACTTTGCTCACGTCGCTTACGCATCTTCTGGCCAAGATATACGGAAAGCGAAAACTGCAACCAGCAAACCATCGCCACCAGTAACGCAACGACCTCCCAGCCAGCCAAAGCTCGCAACGAATCGATCTTGTCTGGTACACCGGTAAAATTCGCAATCAGTATTGCACCGATCAGTGTGAGCATGAACAACGTGCTCCCATAGGTTTGAACGTGCTGCCAAAAAAGAAAGCGTTGAAAACGCTGGCGATTGCCTCTCAAAATCTGCTGCAGCCCAGCTTCGTCAAAACCGTACAGTGGTCGATCACGCTGTGAATTCCAAATGACTTGGAGATCCTCAAATTGCATTTTCCTGCTCCTTTCTAGATTGCTCAGCCAATCGCTGCTTGATCCGATTTAACTTCACGCCCACATGACTGGACGAAATGCCCATCGTGGCGGCGATTTCGCGGTAACTGAATCCGTCCAACATGAGAAGCGTCAGTGAGCGATCGACCTCATCGAACTGGGCAATCTGCTCATATAGCCAATCGAGTTGCGGGTTTACATGACTGGAAGCTTGAAGAATTGGACGTTCATCCAAACCAATCGACTGATTGTCCCGATGCCGTGTCTCTTTTTTGGACCATGCCATCGCGGCATAGAGGGCAACGCGATAGATCCAAGTCGTAACAGCACAATCGCCTCGATAGCTTGGAACGGAATTCCAAACTTGCGTCGCGATCTCCTGAAACAAATCGTCTTGATCATGTGGGCTAAACGCGTAGGCCCGAACGACCTTAAATAGCAGGCCCCGATGCAGGGCGAGCCATTCCTCAAAAATTCGTTTTTGTTCGTCTGTTTTCATCGTGTGAATCATTCCAAATTAACTAGTGATCCAGCACGATCGATTTATTACAGAAATCTTGCAGGTTTTCTCCGGACGAAGACAGCAACAACCGGATTTGTTGGGAATCACCCATTCACAACCGGTCATTTTTAGCCTAAATTCGCCCTTGAAATGTACTGCTCGCGGATGTGGCGGAATTGGCAGACGCGCTAGATTCAGGTTCTAGTGCCCGCAAGGGCGTGGAGGTTCAAGTCCTCTCATCCGCACTCAAGAAAAACGGCGTTTTCAGCTTCTGCTGGATTCGCCGTTTTTCGTTGAGCATACCCGGCAACCATGAAGAGGCGGCGGATGAGCAAAGCACTTGCCCACCGAATCAAAACGCTGCCTGGACCAAATACCAAATACCAAATACCAAATTCACAGGACGGGCAAGCAGGGCCGGCGTGATTCGGCGACTTCCGCAATCATGCTGGCAGTCCCCCAGAAACGAGCATTGCCAGCACCGCCTGCGATACCCAAGAATATCCGCGCTGTGCAGCCGCGACTCCCCTTCAGCCCCCCACCAAAACGCAGCACCATTCAGCACCATTCAGCACCATGCGTGGCACTTTGGCACTGACATTGGGTCGGTTGCCCACGACCCTTGGTGCTGCTGGAATTCCCGAGCATCGCTAGCGAGAATCAATTACGCTACCAACGCAAGCTATCTCTTTGAAACGGTGGGTGTAAAAATGGCAAATGGAAAACGAAGTCGCTGGGCAGGTTTCTTCATTGGTCCCGCGATCGCAATTGCTGCGGTAACGGCAATGTGGAAGAACGAGGCCCGCTTCGATTTCTACAAAGCTGCCCGTAATACGACCGCTCTGCAATCTCCTGCGGACGCCAATGACGGAGAACTCATTTCCTACACCGGTAGCATGGACCAAGATTTGTCCATTGACGGAGAATACGTTCAGAGTTTCCAGGGCTATCTTGTCGTTGATCGCCATGCCGAGATCTATGCGTGGCATGAAGACGAGGATGATAACGGCACGACCTGGAACATGGAATGGTCCAGCACGCTGGAAAGCAATTCTCGAAACAACGGTATCCAACAACAGCTTTCATGGCATCGTTTTGTTCCGCCGAATTACCAAATCGGTGATTTGGTGATTAAAAACGACTGGATCGAGTTTGTTGATCCGTACGAGAGCGTCCACCTGCCTGAACTAAAACTCGTCAATGAAAAGCTCTCTCCTAAGCAAGGCTATTTTTACCTTTCGAAGGGGAAAGCGAATCAACTAGGTGATGAACGCGTCAGTTACACAGGAATCCCAATTCCAGCTACCGCGACTTACTTTGGTAAATTTGCTGCGGGAGAAAATTCTGCATTAGGCATGGGGGTTGCGGACAAGTCCAATCAACGCACCGGTTTAATCAACGCCTTGATTCAAGATTCCGGAATCTTGCACTATATCGTTGCTGGCCAGCGGGACGAGGCGCTCGCGAGCATGAAGCGGTACATTGCCAAGGTCAAATGGATCGTGCGCGGCGTGGGCACCCTCAGTCTTGTCGGTGGTCTATTTATCTTTTTCTCCACGATCTTTGGATTCCTGATTGCAATCCCATTCATCGGCCCGATTGCCGAGGCGGGCTCATTTTTACTGGCCCTAGTCATCGGTCTTCCGATTGCCGTGCTCACCATTGTTAGCAGCTATTTGATCGCGCACCCGATCGTCCTCGTACTGCTAGGCGGTTTTGCAATCGCAGGAATCTTCTACCTGCGAAATCGAAGCCGCAACACAAAGCATCAAATCCAACAAAGTCTCGATCAACAATTCGGTCGTTCGCTTAGTCCCGACGACATGAAGGATCTCGAATTCCTCGAACTTGCCCAACTGGCACTGCAAGACAATCAGGTGATCGATCAAGAGGACGACCTGCTACGTCAATGGGCGGATAAGCATCGCTGGAGCGAAGAAAAAACCCAACAGATGATCCAGCGTGCTCAAAGTCAGGCGACTCACGCGACTGCTGCGATTAGTTCCGATGAACACCTATCGAACTTGATCAAGATTGCGTTGGCCGATGGAAAATTGACGCGTTACGAAATCAAGACGATTCGATCCGTTGCTCAACGGGTCGGTCATGACTCGGCCACCATCAGCAGTCTCATTGATCAGGTGCGCAGAAGCCCACAACTGGTCATCTGAGCCAGACCATGTTGTTCGACCTAGCCCACTGTGACGGATGCTAGGGCCCACTGTGACGGATGCTAGGGCCCACTGTGACGGATGCTAGGCTTTTCTTATCAACCAGTCCGCTTAATTCACTAGAACCGATGATCGTACTAGATCGCATCGTGCGGTCGCTGACTCCATCACTCGATTGGCTCGTCGATCAATTCTCGAACGACTCGGAATCCGTGATTGTTGACCCGCCGATCGGGCGTGCTGCGACCGCGACTTGCAGATTGACTGAAGCCGATGGGGTTAAACCAGCTACCGCCACGAACAACTTTTAGTGAACCCTCAGCAGGCCCTTTAGGATCGGTCACATCGCTGCGAGAGTATTCGCCGTGCCAGTCTTGGCACCACTCCCACACGTTGCCATGCATGTCATACAAACCCCATGGATTCGGCTGTTTTAGTCCGACTTCATGCGTCTGGTTGTCCGAATTCGCTTTTGACCACCCATATCGATTCCCTCGCGAGTCACTCGCGCCAAAACTGTACCGTGTGGTCGTCCCCGCGCGACAGGCGTACTCCCACTCGGCTTCGGTTGGCAACCGGTAACGGAAGCCCGCCGTTTTCTCCTCGGAAAAGCCAGAAAGTCTTCGGCAAAATTCATTGGCATCCACCCAACTCACCTGATCAACCGGCCTGCCGGTGCCGTTGAATCCGCTCGGGTTCAATCCCATAACTTCAACATACTGAGACTGCGTGACTTCGTGGATGCCGATTTCGTATGGCTTGGTAATCGAAATGGCCCAGGCCTCCTTGCCAACCATTCTCTTCAACACTCCCGCCGGAATCGGCTTGAACTGCATCCCAATCGAATTGACGATTTCAAATGGCACCCCCATCCGCTCAGCCCATGCATGGCGACTCGAACTCTCCACCTGGACATTCAAAGGCGATGTGGAATCGGTCTTTCCAGGTATGAGATCAGACTCGTCGGGTGTAGCCGCTTGTTGGCTCTGCTCGAGACTCAGAAATTCAATTTCGCTCAACTCAAATCCGCTTAACAGTTCGTCGAGTGATTCCGAGATGCCTTCAACGGGCTGCACTAAACCAGTCTTCTCAGGTAATCGAATGGCTTGAACTGGAACTTCTGCCGCTTGAACTGGATCTTCCGCCGCTTGAACTGGATCTTCCGCCGCTTGAACTGGATCTTCCGCTGCTTGAACTGGCAGGCTTGCCGACGCGACCAAGCCGGTTGACTCTTCTCCAACTTCTCGGGGAAAAATAAACAGCAGGAAAAGCAAGGCCACCAAAAACGCCCCGATCACAATGACTCCCAATCCGATCGAGAGCAACGAAAGTTTCATGCGTCTTTCTTCGCTTTCTCCTCCTGAACTCGCCGCGGTCTTCAGCATCCTCCCCAGTGCCCCGGTTCCCTTCATCCCAGCGGTTTCCTCACGGCTGGTGCAATGCCTCAACTCACGATCGTATTTTGATTTGAGCTGCAAATCGAGTAGCGTGACCCGCGCGGCAACCAACTCTCTTAACAATTCCTGAGACCGCTCTGCATGAGGGCCCAGACTGTAGGTCCGAACATGCGAGATTTGCCGCTGAACCGCAGCCTCAATGACCTCAGGATCCGATTCAAAAATCGTGATCCCCAACAATCGATATTTATTGGGCGGCTGTTCAGGGGGCGGAATCCCCAGCCATTTGTAATACGGATCGAAATCAATATCAGCCATTGATGGTTAGCGAGAATCACATGAGTTCAGAGTAGCGTCGCATTGGACGCCGAAAGTGAAACGTTAAAGACATCAGCGTGATCATAGCACGAATACCGATAACTCCACGCGAAAAACTCTTGCGGCCCCTCTCAACTCTTGCCGTATTGATTTCAATTCGAGTTCGTCTCTCCAAGAGATTCGATGCACAGTAACTGCTTGCTCGTGTGTGCATACAATCGGCCATCGGCAAAGCTCAGACTGGCGCGATTCCACGTCGGACCGGCTGGCCCCAGATCATTAATCGCTAAGATTGCCCGTTCATCAAGCTTGTCCGCATTCCAGCGAATGCAATAGACCGTCCCCGACATCGTTGGCAGGTAAAGGTGCTCTCCGACCACGGTCATGATTGGCGATGCATGGTGCCCCCACGTATTGGTGCGAGACCGCTTGTCTCCCATGACGACGAATCCATCGTTGTTCTTCATGTCAGCCGGGACAAAGCTGCGTTGCTTCTGCTTCCACACCAATTGATCTTCTTGCCCCACAGTTCGGATTAACTGCACGGGCAATTGCAGATACTCGACCTTGCCGGTTTCTACATGCAGACGACCTAAGTAAGGATGCTTGTAAGCGCGAAAGTAGTGGTAGGATCCTACCAATAGGTTCGACTGCTGCGTGATTGCTCTTCCCTTTCCGAGCGGGTACTTGAATGTTTCGTTAGCGTCGACATAGCTGTCATCATCCCATCGTCGTACCGGGACATCCGTGCAAAAGTTGACGCGTTTGACAACTTCCCCCACCGCATCGACCCACAGGTGCTCCGGCCCATGAAAAACGAGCGTCTGGTCGTTTGCGACGGGAAACGTCTGAGTGGACATGAAATCTTGCAGCGGCAGCGTCCATAACGTTTGTCCATCCGTGGCGTCGATCATCGAAACGCCCAGCGGACGTTCGGGCGGAGAATGGCCGCCACCGCGGCCCACCACAATCACTTCACGACCATCGGTCATTTTCTGTAACATCGGGATCGCACCCATGTTCACGCCACAGTCAGAAACCCAAGCTGGTTTACCAGTCGCCAAATCGAGTGCCTCGAGTTGTGTCCACTTGGCTTGGGGTGCATTCTTGTTGTCATGCCCAAATTTCCCGCCTTCGGGCATGATCGACAGCTTCGTGTACGCCACCCTACCATCAACCAGAAAAGGCTGCGAACGCCCCGCTGCCATCGTCTCGCGACGCCAAAGCTCGTTGCCGTCCATGTCGCAGCAGACAACCGTCCCCGAGGCATTGAAAAAACAGACACGTTCTCCGTCTGTCACCGCTGGAGGTGACGTGCTGTCGGCAAAGCAACCACTCATTCGCAGCGGGTACTTTGCCTCAATCAGCTTATGCCACAACACCTCGCCACTCTTTGCGTCAGCGCAATAGGCGACCACGTTGGCGGCTAATTCGCTATCGGATTCTTGTTTTTGGTAACAGGTATAGAACAACTTTCCATCAGCAATCACGACGGTGCTCTGCCCAGTCTCCGGCAGCGAACGGGCCCACGCCAAGTTGTCATCTTGCACCACACTCCAAGTGGAGGGTGCATTACCAAGCATCACATAAGATCCACTTGGGCCGGCTCCCTGAGGCCAGCCTTGACCAAAAAGGGGGTGACAGGCCAACAACGCTACGATCCAGCCGATCATTAATCTCATGGTCTAAACAATCTAGTTTTGGTCAGCCAGCTTAAAAAACAAAGCAAGCAAATGCTTATGCGAGGATATCCGTAAATTCGCCAGTGCTATCGGCGAATTGCTCTGCCGGGATCCCGAGTCGATCCAGCATTGTCAGGAACAAATTCGAGAGACGCATTTCTCGTTCGTTGTACCGAAGGTATTGACCGTGCTTGACCCCCAATCCGCGCCCTCCTGCCAGCAACAAAGGATAGTTGTGATTGTTGTGGGTCCGACTATTACTTGACCCGTAGAGAACAAGTGTGTGATCTAAAACCGAGCCGTCTCCTTCTTCCGCGTCCGCTAAACTTTGCAAGAACCTCGCGTGATTCTGTGCCAAGAATTGGTCAAAGCGGCCGAGATTTTCAGCCCCACCCTTCTTGCCGGCCCCATGGGCCAACCCATGCCAATTGCCGGGCAAGCCCAAACAAGCAGGAAACGCATTGGCGATCGTGGTGGCGCCTGCCACCTGGCCAAGCATATAGGTCGCAACCCGTGTCGAATCCGTTCGAAACGCAAGCGACATCAAATCGTACATGGATTGAATGTATTCCCGCGGCCCTTCTTGTGTGGCTTCCAAATCGAGCTCGTCCTCAGCGACAGCTGGTTTCGGAATCTCGAGCCAGGACTGTGCGCGGTCGACCCGTTGCTCTACCGCTCGCACCGACGACAGGTACTCATCTAGTTTCCGCTGATCCTGTTTTCCCAAACGTCGATTCAAATCCTTGGAATGTTCCAAAACCCGATCCAAAATACTGACGTTATTTTCCAAACGTCGCCGTCGTTGCAAGGCACTCGATCCTTGCTCCTGACCGAACAAACGATCGTAGATCTGTCGGGGGCTGGAAAGCGCAGGAATGGGTCGCCCTTCACGCGAAAATGCCAATGTCATCGATCGAGTCGGCTCACCCACCCCACCATCGCTGGAAAGCGTAAGCGATCCAAAACGAGTGTCGTTACCAATCTGGTCAGCGACAAACTGGTCCAATGAAATAGTGTTCACAAACGAACCGGTTTGATATTTGGCACCGGTCAAAAAGATGTCACCGGTATCGTGCCCCCCCATCGACCAGCCATTCGGATGTGAAATTCCCCCAATCACCGAGACGTTCTCACGGAGTGGTTCCATCGATGCGAGCACATCGGTGAAAGCAAACTCCTTGCCTTCACCCGTCGGAAACCATCCCCACTTTCGATCTTCTTCATTCGGAGCGGCGACCACACC
This sequence comes from Rubripirellula sp., assembly GCA_029213145.1. Classification (GTDB taxonomy): domain Bacteria; phylum Planctomycetota; class Planctomycetia; order Pirellulales; family Pirellulaceae; genus Rubripirellula. The sequence goes on from JARGNK010000099.1 coordinate 26,812, forward strand.
AAATGGCCAGTAAACCGCACAAAATCGCCTAGGAAAATCGGCTTTCGCTTCCGCTCCAACCGCCATACTCTCCATCCAAGGCAACGCCATCGTGGCGCTTGTGCCTCGTAGAAAACTTCGCCGGTCAAGATGCCATGTTTTCTTTTTCATCCTCGAATCCTCTCATTTTCCTTCGCGATGAGGCACGCTTTTTTGCGTGCCGTCCGTTATCCAGGTATGCGATCAATGCAGATCAAGGTGCGGTTCGATGTTTTCGACGATCGAATCCACAATTCGGAAGCCCTTCAATTCTACTTGTTTTGAAAGGTCTCGCTCTGAGCGATCGCGACGATCAGGTCGCTCAATCGGTACTCATTCTGTTCGAATGACTTGACCAATGCCTCAACCGCCAACCGATCCTCAAAGACCAAGCTTCGGCCCATGCCATACGCTAACAGTTTTGATCCTAAAGCTTTTGCAAATCGATCTCGATCGTGCTGCAAAAGATAGGTTTTCAAACCCTCCACACCTGCAACTTCAGTTCCATTGGGCAAGGTCGCTTGATCGTCCACTGGCCCCATTACTGTTTTTTTCGCAACACGGCGGAGCACGGACGTTCGCCACAACCCTACAGCATCAAACGATTCAAATGCCACGCCCCAAGGATCGATATTTCGATGGCAATCATTGCACGCATCTTTGGTGCGATGAACTTCCAGTTGTTTCTTCAGCGGCAACTTTGCAAAATCGGCTTGTTCTGAATCAAGCTCTGGAACATCTGGCGGCGGCGGTGCCGGCGGATCATCCAGCAACCGATCGAGAACCCACACCGCGCGACGAATCGGGTGGGAATCCTCCCCGTTGGAATTGATCATCAGAAAACTTCCCTGCGTAAGCAGCCCACCACGCCGATCGCCGGGCCTTAGCTCCACCCGTTCAAAATCTCCTCCTCGCGGGCCTCCATCTGCATTCGCCATTCCATAATGCTTGGCCAATGGTTCATTGAGCATCACAAAATCTGAATCGATCAGATTCAACGCACTCAAGTCATGCCGAAGAATTTCACCAACAAAAGCCTGTGTCTCCCGCTTCATCATCGGTTTGAGACGTTCATCGAATTCGGGATAGTAGCTTGGATTGATTGCAACACGGTCCAAGCCGGAGAGATCCAGCCACTGGTTCGTGAAGTGCACCACAAAATTCTCGGAACGTGAATCAGAGATCATTCGGCGAACTTGCTGCTCGATGACCTCACTGCGGTTCAGTTGCCCTGCTTTGGCCAAAGCCATCAACTGCTCGTCGGGCATCGTGGACCAGAGAAAATACGACATCCGCGACGCGAGTTCGTACTGGCTCAACTGCCGAGATTCATCTTGACTCGCTTCGTCGAAATCTTCTTGGCCTGGCCCGTCGACGTTCGGTTCGAACAAATATAAAAACTCGGGCGAAATGAGGACCATCGCCAACGAATCACGCATCGCGTCCTCAAACGAAGAAGCGGTGGGGCGGATCTCGTCATAAAGATCAAGCACGGGCGCTACATCCACGTCTGTCACTGGACGTCGGTAAGCACGTTCCATCAACGATGCAATCGCCTGCTGTGCTCGATCCCGCTCGGGCGCCGTAGATGGTGGTAATAAACGCGTGTGATGCTCTGGGGGCCAATCGCTGTATATCGGCCCCTCAAACTCCAGATAGTCAACCACCAATGTCGTCCGAGGTGGGCCAACCGGCTTCGCGCCGACGATCCGTTTGGTTTTTCGATCAATCGGCTCGATCGCCTGAAACTGCCTCAGGACAACCTCCCGATCAGCTAGCGTGTCAGCATTCTTAGTGTGATAACGGGCCAGGAACTCTTGTGGATCTTCTTGAAGTTCCTTTTCCGCAAGTTCTTCAATCGCAAGCGTTTCTGCTTGCCGCGACGCCTCGATGTCAAACAACCGGTAGGCCAAATCTGTTTGGTTCTTGTGATCGGGTGAGAAAAGTCGCAACTCCTCAATCTGCCGCTGCAGCTTACCGATCGTTTTCTGCCAGGCGGCGACCGCTTTGTTTTTTCGTGTGATGCTTGCGGGAAGTGGCAGTTCAGGCATGTGGTCCTTTACCGCCGCGCTCACTTGTTTTTTCTGGTCACCGTTCAGAGCAATCGCTTTGTACTTGACCGGCTTGGGCGTCTTCAAACCGTCTTCATAAACGTTGCTGAGCGTAATCGTGATCCCCGGGAATTTCGGATTGTGACCGGGGAGAGGGAATTCTTCGATTCGCCCACGGAACTCGTAGACCTGCTGATCGGTTTCAGGATTCCTCACATCGATTTCAGCTAGGATCTTCGTCGGACTCTGCGTATCCGACCGCAACCCCATCGCGACACGCATTCGCGGAACCCCCATCCCCTCGGGAACCACAGCCCCGGCCTTCACTCGGATCAGAAACTCACCCTCGCGTGGATACTCAAGCATCCTTCCCAAAAATCGTCCCTGCGGCAGCATGCGATTGCCATACAACGCGACGTTTCTGCCATTCCCT
>JARGNK010000323.1 GCA_029213145.1 Rubripirellula sp.
GCCAGCGCCATGAGTCGCGACACACGCTGTACACGACCAGCAGGCTTCGCCGCTTCCTCGCTTTCGTGAAACCGCTCGCGCCCGAGACCCTCACGAGCGATGTGGAACTTGCGGCTGACGGTAAGTTTGCCGGTCATACTGCCACCTCGCACAGATCGACCGACTCCTGCATCAATGTTCGGATGCCGGTGGGGATAGATTTGGTGACGCCTGGGATGCGTAAGTACCCCTCAGAACAGCCAATCGCATCACAACATGATGGTCTGAAGGCTCGAGGTTTATTTCCATCCGAACACCATTTCGCTTGTAGGATCTATTTAGATCTTGCTCGAAAGCGAGTTTCCAATCGAGTTTTTCGATCGCGTCGAAAAATGTTCGGAAACGATCCAATTCGTTCTCGATCGATCTCGGAATATCGTATTGATAGACAGTGATACCTTCGTGTCTCCACGAGAGTACAGTCGATTCCGGCCAGAGCACTTCTACCAGTCTTAAGAATTGATCTTTTGTGCCACTCGCCCAAGGGGCGACAAGTTCGATAAGTACTCCCAGCAACGAGCCAACAATAATCGTAGTGGCCATCCAAGGGAGTTGTACTGCGTCATTCACAAATGCAAATGTTGTGGAAATCAAGAGTCCTACAAAACCGCCGCCGACTCCTGCTCTGATCCACCTTAACCGTTGATTTTCGGCGGCCTCCAGAATGACTTTTTCAACAGTCATGCGAATCTCCGGCTGAACTGGTATTCTTTTTTAGTGATACCGCCATTATCTGCTGAGCGGAGCGGACACGTCGCTGTAGCTCGTAAAAAATCAGAATGATTGACGTTGCCCCCTTATCCGAGTCCACCCGTGGAGTTAGTTTCCGACGTTCCGGGCCGTTTGCAGTGGCGAACGAATCATGCCTCATCTCCCGCTGCACACCTCAGTCCATCACCTGAGCGATCCGCCACACAACGACCTCTTTCATCCGGCCAATTAGAGTAGGAGCTTTGGAGAACGTTGACGATTAATCCGGATGATTTGTGAACAACGAAACGCTAAGATCTATTCATGGATAAACAACCAATCATGAACCCAAGCCGACAGGTGATCAAGAAAATCGTTCTTGCAGACGAAGGTCGCGTTAATGAGTACAGTCATTTAACCCCCGAAGAACGTCTTAGGATGGTCTGGTCGCTAACGTTGACCGCCTGGAGATTTAAGGAACCTCATGGATTTCAATCAAGACTTTCGAGACATGTTGGTCGCATTGAACGACGCGGAGGTTGATTATTTAGTTGTAGGTGCGTATGCCGTGGCTGCTCACGGTTTTCCGCGGGCGACTGGTGATCTTGATATTTGGGTTCGTGCTAATCCTGAATCAGCAGAGAATTTGCTCAGCGCCTTAACTGTTTTTGGTGCACCGATGCATGAAGTCTCGGCTGCGGATTTTTCATCTCCATCGATTGTGTTCCAGATTGGTGTTCCGCCGGGACGGATCGATATTTTGACCGATGTTTCCGGTGTCAATTTTGACGCAGCTTGGGCTAACCGAATGACCGTGGAAATCGACGGTGTGAAGTTGTCAATCATTGGCCGTTCAGATCTGATCGCGAACAAGCGAGCGACCGGCAGACCGAAAGATATTGCGGATCTTGCATTTCTCGAGTCTGTTCAAGACGATTGATCCTTAGTGACTTCATTCTAGTTGCTTCCCAATGCTTGTCTGACGTGATAGCAAACGAATCCATCTGAGGTGCAGATTGATCAAAAGCCAAATCAGTGTTTGGTTTAGAATGTCTTAGCGGTTCGAGTCCTAATCGTTCACCCAGACACCGGAAGCAACACTCTCGCCATAACTCTCAGTCAATCAAGAGCTTGCGTTAAACCTGCGAAACAGGGCTAGTTCGAGGAGGGTTGCTTTGGGCGTGCTTCCTCCGGTCACCGCTTGACCAAGCACCGCGAGTTGACTCTCAACTGGGGTTATAAAGCATTCTTTTAAGCCGCGTCTTAACGTGCTATCTCGCAATGACTTACGTCGATGAATGATTGAGTGAGGCTCTCTTAGTCGGTCGCCACATTCGATTATCAACGCATGACTGAAGCCAAAGTTCGAACTCGGTCGACTTCACTCTCAGGCTCTCACCGCGTTCGGCACCCGTAAGTTAGCGATGTCGCTTTCCGGTAGTGCGACTGAGATTCGAACCCAAGTCCTTGATGGAATGACTCTGAGCGAAATCCGAGCGTGAGTGTCGAACACTTAATCGCAAAAATGGTGCAGCGGTGAAAAAACCGAAGCGACTTGGCTCCCGGCCGAAATCTGGTCGGTCGATGCATCGTGAGTTGCCAAGGTGTTAAGCTAGGCTCGGTATTGAGATAGTAGTTGGTTTCAGGCCCACGGACACGTTTTGAACACTCCTTCATCGCATTATGAAAACGCAAACCCGGGCTCAACCGACAACGGTTTGGTCAGGGGAATTCGTGCGCACGATGAGCAAGCGTGGGCTCGGTTTGTTAATGAATACGCACCATTGATTTATGTGTGGTGTCGAAAATGCGATCTGCAGTCGGCAGATGCTCGTGACGTGTCACAACAGGTTTTTCAAGCGGTAAACCGATCAATAGCGACCTTCACTCAACTTGGTGGTGACGGCAGTTTTCGAGGTTGGCTCTTCACCATCACGCGGAATCTAATTCGCAACCATCTTACGCGAACGCTTCGTGGACCACGGGCGGCAGGCGGCACATCGATTCAGCTGCGGCTCTCGCAGGAGCCCGATTTGGTCGACGAGGAATCGCTTTCAGGAACCTCGTCGGTTGTCCGTGATTCTGCGATGCAGATGGCACTTGATGCCGCCCGCGACAGCTTTGACGATCGCACTTGGAAATGCTTCTGGCTGGTCGTAGTCGAGGGGAATCCCGCCGTTGAAGTCGCCAAACAACTCAAGATGCGGCCCGGTGCTGTTCGTCAGGCAAAGTATCGCGTCATTCAACGATTGCGACGCGATCTGGGAGATTTCCCGTAATCTTTAAATGCCTACTGCTTCAGTGTTTATGACGATGGAAAACCGGCTGGGAGCAGACTTTTTCGCCTGTAGGTGTGACGCTGCTGTGTTGTTCATGTAGATGACTCGAATAACACAACTTTCTGGATTGGCTCCATGAAATTGACATGTCCTTCCCAAGATCGGATTAGCGAGTATCTCGAAGGATCGATGAACGACACCGAGTCTGAGAAGATCTTGGACCACATCGAGGGCTGCTCGAACTGCGATCACGTTTTGACGACGATGGAGGGCGAGCAAAACGATTTGGTGAATGAGGTGTGCGAATTTGTCCGTACCGAACGCCTTCTCCAAGAGCCAGAGTTCGAGCAACTTCGGAATGCTGCCCAGTTCAGTCAGGCGGACAAGATCACCTCGGCCGATGTCGAGGAGCCTTTGGAAACGGGCAAGCGGCTGCGCGATTACCGCCTGGTGAAGAAGATCGGC
>JARGNK010000100.1:0-10819 GCA_029213145.1 Rubripirellula sp.
GCCTGTCCCCAATCAATGCCTGTCCCCAATCAATGCCTGTCCCCAATCAATGCCTTACCTTCGGAATGCTTGCAAAGAGAAGGGTCAAGAAGGTGATTGCGTGTCCCCAATCAATGTCTGTCGCCATCTCCCCCATCTGTCCCCATCTCTCCCAATTGCCTGTCCCAAGTGATCCTTCCAGTGATCCTTCCAGTGATCCTTTCATGCCTGTCCCCATCCGTCCCCCTTTCATGCCTGTCCCCATCCGTCCCCAGTGATCCTTCTCATCTTTCCCCTCGCCCATCTGTCGCACCACCGACTGGAGCGGGCGTTTTCTTATCAAGGGAACGTGGAATCAGCTCGCCTGAAATTGTTGCCACAGCTTGAACCCGCCGCTGAGGTTCCGGATGTTCGCAATTCCGTTGAGACGGAGCATTCGCTCCGCGTAGTAGCCTCGCTGCCCCGCATGGCAGTAGACAATAATTGGCTTGTCGCGCGGGACCTCAGCGATCCTTTCCCGTAGTTGCTCTAAGGGTAAATTAATCGCCCCCGCAATCGCCCCAGCAGCAAACTCCGCCGGAGTGCGAACGTCCAGCCAATGAATGTCGCCAGGCTGGAGTTCCGCAGTTGCATCTTGTTGGCCTGGCTGCGGGCAGTCCATCGGGTGGATTGGCTCGGTCAAACCTCGCAGTTGATTTGCGGCGATGAAACCAACCATGTTGACTGCATCTTTGGCCGAACCAAACGGCGGCGCATAGCATAGTTCGGCTTGTTCCAGATCAAGCACAGTTGCCTTCATTTGAATCGCCATTGCGATCACGTCGATCCGTTTATCAACACCATGCTTGCCGATCGCTTGAGCACCGAGCACCCGTCCGCTCGGTAGTTCGTACACCAGTTTCAACGTGATCGGTGTCGCCCCGGGATAGTACCCTGCGTGGTGATTGGGGTGGGCATAAACACAGGCATAGTCCTTGCCGCGCTGTTTTGCTAATCGCTGCAGCGACTTCTCGCTCATCCCGGTCATCCCCGCTGTCCAGTCAAACAGGCGGACGATGGAGGTTCCCTGTGTTCCCCGGTATTCCTGTGTTCCCCGGTATTCCTGTTGCGTCTGGAAATCCTGAGTGTCGCCTTCATTCGATGGATCTCCATTCGCTATTGTGAGCAACCCCTCGGCTTGCCCAATTTTATCGGCCGCCAAGCGTCCTTGGCGGTTGGCGGGGCCGCCCAAAGGTACAAACGTTTTTCCTCCAAAAATGGGTTCGGCCACTTCGACGGCGTCACCGACAGCGAAGATTTTTGGATCATTGGTTCGCTGAGCTGAATCGACCTGCACGGCACCCCGATCATTGAGAAGTAGTCCGGCATCCTTCGCCAAATCGGATTCGGGCCGTACTCCAATCGACAGCAACACCAAATCACTTGCAAGCACTTCACCACTGTTCAATTCGACCTCGACACCCTCGCCAGCGGGACGCATCGCTGCAACGCCATCAGCAAGATGCAGTTGTATTTCGCGTTCCCGCAACGATTGATGTAGCGGTTGAACCATTTCAGCGTCGAATGGTGGCATCACTTGTGGTAACTGCTCGACCAACCGTGTTTTTATTCCACGATGGACGAGCTGTTCGGTAACTTCCAGTCCGATAAAGCCAGCTCCGATTACGACGGCCGATTCGATGCCGGAATCGACGATCGCTTTAACTTGGTCGACGTCGGTCATGTTGCGAAGGCTAAGGACTCGCGGATGATCCTGTCCCACATGCTGCAGTAAGGGCGCGGGGCGAATCGGTGCGGCACCGGTCGATAAGACTAAGTAATCGTAGGGTTCACGGTAGATGCGGCCGGTTTCCAGGTCCTCGATTTCAATCTCTGACGAATCGCGGTCGATCTTTTTTACCTCGCTGCGCGTGCGGACATCGAGATTCAGCCAATCTTGAAGCTGTCGTTTCCCCGCCACCAACAACTTGCTGCGATCAGCGATCTCACCGCCGATGTAGTACGGCAAGCCGCAATTGGCAAAGCTTGCCTCCGCCCCGCGTTCGATCATTAAGATCGACGCGTCCTCACTCAATCGCCTTGCTCGCGCCGCAGCGCTGGCACCTCCGGCAACTCCTCCAACAATGACAATTCGTTTCGCTGCCTGATCCTGGTTGGTCGTTTGGTTCAATGTTCTGCTTTTCGAATGAGTGGGAATTCGTAACGCGTTCGGCATTTCACTACCGAGGAGCCCTGGAGGACTCGTTCCGTAGGCTCGAACAACCACGGGGGGGCCACAACCCGTTATGATTTGCTGATACCGGAGGGTTGTAAACCGACCTATCGGTTAGCGGTGTCATTTCTTGCCACCACGAGCACAATTCAATACGCTTTGCTGCGGAATGTTTTACTGCGAAACACCGCGTTGAACTTGCTGCGAGTCATCTCAACTACTTGGTTGGAGAATGGATGTCAGATACGCCCCCAACAATGGACAACCCAGATTCGGATCCGGGCTTTATTCCAATTCGAACGGGCCCCTATCCCGAATTCACTTGGACGGCGGTCCTGGTGGGATGGGCGATCGGTGCGTTGATCGCTGTTTCGATTGGCTACGCAGCGTTGATTCTCGGATTCGCGATTGAGGGTTCCGAGCTCGCAGCGATCCTCGGCTGGGGGATTCTACGTGGAGTGCTCAGGCGGTCTAGCATCGTCGAGAACAATATCAATCAAACGATCGCGTCGGCGGTCAACGGTGCCTCCTCGGGCATCATGTTTTCCGTCCCCGCGCTGTTCATTCTCAGTCGCCGTGAGGGTCTCGAAGCGGTCGCCGATTTCAATGTGCCGCTGATGATTCTGGCCTGTATTACGGGTTGCGTGCTGGGACTGGCGTTTGTCATTCCGCTTCGAAAACAGATGATCGATTTCGATCGCTTGGCTTATCCGGGCGGAATTGCTGTCGCAACTATCCTGAAATCGCCTGGTGCAGGGGTGCGAAAGGCAGTCCTGCTATTAGGTGGTGCCTTGCTGTCAGGCGTTGTCCATCTGTTGGTCCTGTCGTTGATGGGGGAGGATCACGACTGGAAAGCCAATAGTCAATTTGAGTGGCTGCCCGAGATGTTGAACATCACGATTTACTTGTCGGTGATGACTGTTGGTGTTGGATTCCTGTCGGGAAAGGGTGGTTTCTGGTTTGGGGCGGGAGGATTCCTGTGTTATTTCCTGCTTTCGCCGCTGCTGTCTCAATTCGGTAGTGATGGGGTTGCCGCGATGGTTGATACTCCCGATGACATGCGCGGCGTTCTCTACAAACCGCTCGGCATCGGGATGCTTGTTGGAGCGGCTGTCGGCGGGATCATTGCAGCGTTTCCACTAATTGCCAGTGCAATGAAGGCAATGCATAACGCTAGTAAGAGTAGTGACTCTGACTCCAAGAATGACGAAATGCCGATTGGCTTGCTCTACGCCGCCATTGGCATTGGTGCGTTGGTTTTGGTGTGGATCGCTTTTGCCTCGGTCGATGGGATGACGCTCGGGCGAGCGATTTCAATGGCACTGCTGGGGACGCTCTGGGTATGGGTCGCCGGCGTGGTCGTGGCGGAATGCATCGGGCGAACGAACTGGTCTCCCTTGTCTGGCATGACCTTGATCGCGGTGACGATTTTGATTGTGATCGCGAAAGGTGGCTTGAATACGGTAGAGACCATTACCAGTTCGATGCTGGTTGGTGCTGCGATCTGCCTGGCCATTTCGCAGGCCAGCGACATGATGCTCGATCTAAAATCAGGATACTTGGTTGGTGGGATACCACGCCGCCAACAATTGGCGCAGTTCATCGGTGCTTGGCTCGGCCCAATCATCGTGATTTCTTTGATGATTTTATTGAACAGCCAATACGAAATTGGGTCAGATCGTCTGCCGGCCCCGCAAGCGCAGGCGTTGGCCTCGGTCACCGAAGGAATTTTAGATAACAATATCCCGACCTACCGATACACCGCCGGCGCTGGGTTGGGATTGTTGTTGGCGATCAGCGGGCTTGGTGGCATTGGCGTGCTGATCGCACTCGGTTTTTACATGCCTTTCGCGATCGCGCTGACCTACACCATTGGCAATGTGTTGCGAATTGCTTCGGACAAAGCGTTCGGCAGTAAATTCAGCCACGAGGTTGGAATACCGATTGCAGCCGGATTGATTGTCGGTGAAGCGTTGGTGGGAGTGGGGCATGCCTTTTACAAAGTCTTCTTTGTAAGTCCCGATGAAACTGAGACAGCGTTGCTCGGGGTTCACTTTTTGTGTGGCGTTTTTGGGTAATCAAGGGAGACTGAGCAAATGCGTCTAACAGGACACGTATTGATGTGGGGAGGCTTCCTCGTCGGAGCGTTCTATTCACTTTCCTACCTGGAAGTGGCAGACAACAAATGGTCAACGGTGCCATGGGGCAAATACTTTGCGGGTATCGGGCTCGGTATCGTAGGCGTTGTGTTATTAAGAGTCACCGGCCAAAAACTCGAGGGTGATGAAGAATCGCATGAAGCAAAGTTCTCGGTGCTTTGCGAGAATTTAAGCGAGGTTATTTCGTCCGTCTCGGAAATGGCAAGTCAAAAGAACCATGACCCAGCCAAGGTGCTAAATCAAATCGACAATGAGTGTGCTGAACCACTGTCTGAATTTGCCAACGCAAGGCAAGCCCTTGTTCGACGTTTCGGAATGAGCGTTTACGCCGAGGTAATGACCGAATTTGCATCGGCGGAACGATACATCAACCGATGTTGGTCGGCTGCTGCCGATGGATACGTTGATGAAATTCGCGACTGCCTGCAAAAAGCCGATACACATCTGGCTAAAACGGATGCCTTGATTGCGGCAGCGGAAAAACTGTGAACGCAAGGTGAACGCACCTCGGAGTACTTGAACGATTTATTCCTGCACCACTACCTGTGTGCCATTGGCGAACCGAACGGCATGACGTGTGTTTCTTGATTAGAGTGGGTTCTCGTACCAGATCACACCAAGATTGTTGACCTCTTCGCAGGTTAGGACATCGAGATCACCGTCACCATCAAGATCGTGTAATTTCACGAGATCATGTTTGGTTCCATCCAGGCCGCTGATCGACTGGAATATCGGGTTTTCACCGAGTGGGTTCAGGATGTAGCCGATGCCGAACTTGCCTTGGCTTGCGCGTTCTGTTGTGAAAACGATTTCCAGTTGACCATCTTTGTCCAGGTCAGCGGCAGCTGCATCTTTAGCTGATCCAAACGTTTTGGGAATCGTAATGGTGTCAGACTTCCATTGCGTGCCAGCGGCGTTTTGGCGTCTGCAGACAGCAATCGTTTGCGGGCGTATTGCGGCAATCACATCCTGCAATCCATCACGATCAACGTCGGCCAACGAAAGGAACATTGCTTCCTTCCCTTCGAGTCCCACGGCATGTTCTCGCCATGGTTGATCGACGTTTTCGCCGCCGGGATGCTCCAACCAAAAGCAGCCTGATTTGCTGCCCTTGCGGTCGGAAAACAGGATGTCGAGGTCTCCGTCGCCGTTCATGTCAACAGCTTTGATCGACATCACCCAGCCGAGTTGCTGGCGTAACGGATGCCACTCCCAATCGCTGAGATTTCGTGGATTCACCGGCAATTTCCACCAACCCAATTGTGAGCTTTGCCCCTTACCACCGGCGACCAAATCAATTTGACCGTCCTGGTCGACATCAACCGGGCAAGCAAACATCCAGCGGAATTTGTTCTCGGAGTCCGGGATCTCCGCTGTCTTCCAACCCTTTGGTTCAAGGTATTCCTTGGTAGGGGCCCAGTGCACGAGCATCACTTGTCTGGATCCTTCACAGCAGCTGACGACATCCATCGCGCCGTCTCCATCCAAATCGACAAGCACAGCATCTTCGACGTTGGCGGCTGCCCCGACGGTGACCGCTGGCCACGGTTGTTTGGATCGGTTGTGTCCGGGGTGCAAGTAGACTCGCGTGATCCCGCCCTGCTCCCAGCCGGTGGCTATGTCCAACAGGCCATCGCCGTTTGCGTCTGCCAACCGCGTGCCGTCAGCACCTCGTGATGAGTTGTCGATCACGTGGCGTTGCCAGGGTTTGTTCGGTTCCTCTGCTGTGCCGGCACGGGGCAGTGTCAGCAAGACAATGATCAAATTCCAACCGATTACTGCCCTGGTTGCCCACCGGTTTGCACAAGTCAGATTCATCATCAGGTTATTGCGTTCCATTTGCGATGCTTTCGCTATGTCGCCGGTGGATGGCTTCCAATTGCCGCACGATTTCTGGGTGTTTGTCGGCTAAGTTTGTTCGTTCGCCAATGTCTTCGCGAAGATTGACCAAATACGGATTCTCAGGACGTTGCGTGTTTTCACGATCTGAGCGATCTAAGGGGTTCCCAAGCAGTTTCCAATCTCCTCTGCGGACCGCCCACTGAGCGCCCTTGCCTCGCCCAAGCAACCAATAGAAATGATCATGAGGACTCGTCGCTTCTGCGGACTGCAGAATCGTCGCGATACTTTTGCCATCGATCCGGCGATCCGAAAGTGGCACCTCACAAAGTTCAGCAATCGTGGGAAACCAATCACAGCCCGTCACCAGTTGATCGCGGACTTCGCCAGCGGGGATATGCTGGGGCCACGAGACGATCGATGGGATGCGAATCCCGCCTTCAAACAAGCATCCTTTCGCGCCCCGATACGCTCCTGAATTTCCGCCACCATAGAAGGCTCGCTCTTCGGTCGAGTGGCCATGATCGGACTGAAAGATCACAATCGTATTTTCGCGTAGCCCCAATGTCTGCAACGTATCGAGCAGTTGTCCTACCTTTTCATCGACGGTTGAAACAAACTCGGCATACTGCCGTCTCGGCGAAGGTAAGTCCTTGTATTGGTTTCGCCACTTTGCTGTTCCTTGCATCGGATAATGCGGCGCATTGATTGCCCAGTACAAGAAAAAAGGCTGCTCACTTTTTGTTGATACAAAACGGTTGGCCTCTTCAACCATGAGATCAAGGAAGTATTGTCCATCCATGAAAATCTCTTCACCGTCTCGCCACAAATCATGACGGTTTGGTCCGTTCCAATAGAAGAAATGCGAGTAGTTATCGATGCATCCACCCATGTGCCCAAACGTACTCTGAAAACCTTGTCCGCCCGGCATCGATTCAGGTGTGTAGCCAAGGTGCCACTTTCCAACGTGCCCCGTTCGGTATCCTGCCGAGCCCAATAAATCAGCCATTGTCACTTCGTCTGGCGGCATACCAGGCTGGCCCTTCATTGAAGAGACATTGCCGGGTACGCCGGCACGAGCGGGAAAACGCCCTGTCATGAGGCCAGCACGCGATGCCGAGCAAATCGCCGAGGGGGAGTACATTTGAGTGAAGCGGATACCTTGCTCTGCTAACTGATCAAGGTTCGGTGTCACTAGATCGCTGGAACCGTAGCAATTTAAATCTAGACTGCCCTGATCGTCAGAGTAGATGACCACCACATTGGGGCGTTCGGCAGTCGCGACTGAACCAAGCATGACCGCAACGACCATGACAACGCGAAACACGATACGCAAGTTTTGCATCAACAATCCCCTCAACCCAAGTAAACAACGATTCTGCTTGTGAAGGAGAGATTGTAATCGATGCCTGGCAGGCCGGTGTTCGCTATACCGAGGATTCGCAAAGTCCAGCGAGTCGTCCACCATCGAATATGCGTCGCGACTTTTTTGATGGGATGCGATTCAATCTGATCATCAAGCTGGCCGACCGGAAATCCTCTTTTGTTCCAAGCAAGTCCATGCGTCAAGGCAGCGTGCAGTGCTCTAAAAACGTTCGAGAGCTCTTCGACAGCTCATAGTGCGAAAATCGACAATCTCCGGGTACCATAGAGAGGATGCGTTTTTGTTTCACTCCACCCCGTTCTTGGCATTTTGATGTTTCGAAGTCTTCTTTGGGTGTTAGCGATCGTGGTTTTCGCTTTTTCCCGTTCGCTTGTTGCCGAAATCCAAATGGCACCCGGCTTGCGAATCCAGCGGCTTGCTGGCCACGACATGGTTCCTGATTGCACGAACCTGACGGTCGACGGTCGAGGCCGGGTTATTGTTTCAGGGCCCGGCTATATTCGGATGCTGACGTTGGATGAGAAGCGTGGATCTGTCATTGCGGTCGATTCTCTTCTCGATCGTCCTTCGCACGGTGCTCACGGACTATGTATCGAAAACGAGATGCTCTATTTCGTTGGCGATGATGGTGTCTGGCGAATGCAAGACACTGATGCCGATGGCGTGGTTGATTCAGCCCCGAAGCAAATGCTGGAGATTAAAACTGGGGGCGAACACGACGCGCATGCCTTGCGAAAAGGTCCCGATGGTAGTTGGTATCTGTTGGCGGGAAACAAGACCGCCAAGATGTTTCAATTACAAAATGTCGACACGACCGAGGTGCCTAATCCACGCGCTGGAGCGATTTGGCAAATCTCAGCCGACTGGTCGCAACGAGAAGTATGGGCGCATGGGTTTCGTAACGCGTTTGATTTTGACTTTGCGCCAGATCACACGATAATCACGTTTGATAGCGACGGAGAGCGTGACGTGTCGCTGCCATGGTACCGTCCCACTCGCGTCTATCGTGTTTCGCAGGGGGACGATGCTGGTTGGGTGACTCGCAGTTGGAAACGCCCGAATGTGGATACTGAAATGCCGCGTGTGTTGGCCGAGTTTGGGCGTGGTTCCCCGACCGGGGTCTTGCGTTTAACCAACACCCGACTGCCAGCCCGCTTTGACGAGGGTGTGTTCGTGCTGGACTGGACCTTCGGGCGAATATTATTTGTTGCGGATGATGGAACGACTGAAAAGGTTGCCCATGCTACTGGGAGCACTGGGTTTGCGGTGACCGATCTGGACGCGTTTCCTGATGGACCGATAGTGGTGAGCGTCGGTGGTCGCGGCAGTCAGGGCGGGCTCTACCTAATCGATGCGATCACGCCTCGCTCTCAGGCTCGCAATCAGGTGACTTGGGAATCTAGCAAGCCGGCCACACTGAATGGTCCTCTGCGAGACGCGATTCGTGGTTTGCGGCGAAGCCCCGAGCGTCTGCTGGACCTCGCAGCAGCGCAGATGGCTGTGACAGCCATTGAAAACCCGCAGGCAACTCGGCGTCAGTTGCTGGACGGGATCACGCTACTGATTGAAAGTCTGGGCGGGCTTGGCGCCGGTGATCCGAGGGATGCGAGAGGGAAGTATCAGGTTGCCGCTGTTTTTGATGGTTACCGCAGCGTTCTACGGCCAGCCCTTCCCAAACCGCTACTCGACAGGGCGGCCAAACAAATTGTGGAGAGGATTCCGGGAGCCGCTGGAGATGCTGAATTGGTCAATGAGTTGATTCGTGCTGTCGCCGTTCTAGAACCCGAATTTCCTGAGGCGTTCAAAGTCATTGCGAACGACTTGCAAGCCGTTGCGAGCCCCACCGACAAACTGCATCGCCTGATCGCATTGTCCCGTCTGCCTGCTGCCCGGGATGACAAAATGACAGCTCAGATCATTGAGGCGATGATCGAGATCCCCGTCTTGATCGAGTCCCAGAACCTAAAGCTTGATCGTAACTGGAATCCCCGGCTAACCGAATTGATGTTGGCGTTGCACCGCCGTGATGCATTGATGCCCGGTCGATTGGTGGCCCACCCTGAATTCGGCCAGCCAGCTCATCTCGTGTGGACCGATGCGATGGACCCCGAAGAATTAGAGCGGCTGCGTGTTAAGTTACTGCGACAATCGGGTGGGCCACCGACGGAACCAAGTCTGGCCAGGTTCATTGCGTTGGGAAACGACGCCGTAGCACGTTCCGTCATTCGGCTCTGGCTGGAAGATCCATCGACTCGAGATGCGGCATGGTTAGCGATCTCGCGATACCCCGGGCCATCCGACGCCGAACAAATGAAGCTTGCCGCGCAATCGGTCGACCCGGTTGTGCGCGAATCCGCTCGGAAAGCACTCACGAAGATCGGTGTTGAACTGCCACAGCCACAACCGACCAAATCCGAAACTGCCAAGTGGCTGTCCGATGCACCACGCATTCTGTCACTGGCGGGAAATGCGGAAAAAGGAAAAGCACTCTTTGAGGAACGTAAATGCGCTGCTTGTCACGATGGCGTCACTGCACTCGGGCCATCATTACAAGGAGTTGGACGGCGATTCAATGCCGACGATTTATGGAGAGCGACCGTGGACCCAAGTCATACGGTCCCCGATCGGTATCGTGCTCAAATGGTATTGACGACGGACGATCGCATTCTGGTCGGAATGAGGATCTACGAGAGCGTCGATGGAATTACTCTCTTGACCGCTTCAGGAGAGACTGTCCGCGTGAATGCTGAAAACATTGCTGAACAGCGCGGTTCGAAGTTGTCGCTGATGCCAGAAGGTTTGCTGATTGGTTTGGATCATCAGCAGGCCGCTGATTTAATGGCATATCTGCAAAAACTCTAGATCAGGCGACCGTGTGTTTGCGTCTTAATCGTTTGATCAAAGGCCATCTCCACAACAAGATGCACAGTCCTCCAAGTGTGATGGAGATTGGGTCGGCGAAAAACGCTGAAAAATCGGATGATACCGTTAATGATTGCAAGAAACGATGTTCAAGTTGGCCTCCCAGGATTAACCCCAAGACGATCGGCCCCACGGGGATTTTCCAGGTTTCCAACGTAAATCCAAGCACCACCGAGGGTGATCCCTGACGCGGTCAATGTTCCGGACACGGCGTTCACATCAGATGCTAATTCGGCGAAGGTTTTCCACTGATCGCCGTTGCGAACCTTCCGTGCTGCGTAGTCCTCGTTGACCGAGACAAGCGGCACGCCATCCTCGTTCGTT
>JARGNK010000100.1:10919-28195 GCA_029213145.1 Rubripirellula sp.
AACCCAGAATTCCGTTAACCCAGAATTCCGTTAACCCAGAATTCCGTTAACCCAGAATTCCGTTAACCCAGCCCAATGTATTGTGTTGAGCTCAAACATCATCATTGTCAACTTATGGCCATCAGGACGTGCGCTGAGTCCACGGCTATACCTGGTGCCCCCTTTTACCGTCTGTAGCATTAACCACAGTGACTGGTTGCCCTAGACGTTGCTCCAGCAAGATGGCTATTTGCCGTGATACCCGATCGGTGCCACAACCTGCTGCCCAGGGACAAAACAGGGTGATTGGACGTGAGGGGTGAGGGGCGGTTCGGTCGCAACCGCCAGCCAGCAAACAGATCAGCGTTAGGAATATGCTGCATCCGCGCATCGGGACGTCGTATCGCGTGTCGCCCGGTATGTGGCCTTCATAATGGAAGAATGATTCATTTTCGAGTTTACGACAGATCGCCGACAAGATTGCCCGTCGTTGAGATTAGGGGCGGTCATCAAATTTCAGTGTCAGACATTAGCGGGTTCCCTGTTATTAGCGGGTTCCCTGTCAATCGAGGCCGAATCCTCCCGTTTGGAGGTGTTGCCGCAATGCTAAGGGGGCGAGGTCTTTCTGTCATCTTAAGGGTGCTAGAACCGGTCTAGATGGACGTCCACTGCGATCTTATCTCTCAATCGAACGTAATACTCTCAGGATCGGCATCATCGTTCCATTCGTCAGTGGGTACCCACATTCCGTTTCCTCCTGCAACTGTCTTTCAAACATCTGCCCTCGCTGACGCCAAAAGTTAGGCGTGCGTTTAAGAAGAACAGACTCATCCCGACGAACGATCCGCGAACTATGTGCACGCTGATTCAAGATTCACTTCAAATCGGTAACACCAACAATCTCCCGCAAGAATTGGTTGATTTCGCCAGACGGCAGGTTGTTAACGCGATCATGTACAAAGGAGATCAGCGGAGACGTGAAGAGCGGCAGCCGATGTTGATGCAGGTGCTCGCAGTTGCTGTGGACGAAGAAAATCAACCGCTTGCCGAACCTTTTAATCTTATCTCCCGCGATATTTCACCAAATACAATCGGACTGATCTACACCGAACCATTGGAGGCGGAAAGATTGGTTGTTCAATTCTCGATCGCGGGGACCGATGTGACACTGGTGACAGAGCTTGAGTGGTCCGGATCAATGGGGCCGTTTTACGGTTGTGCGTGCCGATACATTGATCGCCTCGATCAATTTCCCGTTTTGTTGTAAGCGTTGTAAGCATGGTTCCCCCGTCACCAAACACTAAGTGGTTGGTTCGCGGCAAATATCGCGATTCTTATTCGCTCTGTACTGGGAACGGTCTTTGTGCAGCAGGCAAGTCTTTTGAGTGGTAAAAGCCTTGCGTCTTGTCTTTAGTTGTTGGCGGGTGTAGGCATCGCTCCAAGCTGGCTCTTTCGTCGCGATATGGCTCGCGGCACAAGCACGGCGGCAACGCTTGCTACAATGCAGCTTTGTTTGCCTGCAGGGAGCCAAAGTCCATTGTCATTCCGTCGCAAAATTTTAAATTCGAAGCGTCATGTTTCTGACGCAGGGTGCTTTGCGTCCGATGGGGAGATGGAGACACTGCGCATTATCGACGTGTGCGGAAAGCCTGGTGCGAAAGGCCGTGACGGACAAAGTTTTGCCTCCCCACCGATGCGAGCTGGGAAGCATGGCCGACGAGGTGGCGACGCAACGCCGGCTCAAAGCGGCCAGCATTCCGGTCATGTCAATTTGCGATTGTCCACTTCTGAACAAGAGCCACGAAGTCGACAGGTCTTGGTGGTTGGACGCGTCGAAGCCGACGACACCTCGGTAGCCCAGCTCCGAGACAGGGTCGAAATTGGTTCCGAGGGCTATATCTTTGTTCGTGCCACTGGCGGCCGCGGTGGCGATGGCGGTCGGGGTGGCAATGGGCAACCCGGTGCCGCAGGTCGCCGCGGGCGTGATGCAACACGATTTTCTAGCGGAACCAATGGTGGCGCCGGGGGTATGGGGGGTGACGCGGGCGACCCAACAGATGGTGCGCGTGGGGGCAATGGAGGTAACGTTTCGGTCGCCGTCGATCATCGCGATACCGGATTGTTGATGCTCATTAAAGGAAATTTGAATGGTGGGGGGCTCGGTTTTGCTGGTGACTCGGGCGTTGGTGGTGCCGGCGGTAAAGGGGGGCGTGGAGGAAGTAGTTATCACTGGACCGAGAGCCGGTCTTATACCGACAGCCAAGGAAATCGCCGGACGCGGACTATCCATCGCTCCAATCCCGGCGGGCGCAATGGACGACCGGGACGGAGCGGGCATCGATCACGGTATCGAGCTGACGATGGAACACCCGGAAATGTTGGGCTTTTCCGAATCGTTGTTGAATCAAAGAGTGGAGGTCTTCTTGAGTACCCTTCCCCCTATGACCTCGGGTTGATTTCTTTTGATATTGCCAGCGAATACACGATCCTTGAACCCGACAGCCTGATCTCCCTCGATAACATCGAGATCGAAAACTTTGGCGGGATGCCAACCCCAGACAACTACACCATTCGTCTCTCGATCCAATCTGATCGCTGGTTAATTCATGATGAAGTCGACTTGGTCATGCACCAAGCATTGGCACCGGGTGAGCGATACACGTTCACTCAGCATGGATTGAAAATACGCCTTGGTGATTACATCGTCGACGGCCCTCGGCGGCGACCTTTTACGCTAGACCACCTCATCAGTCCCATTGCCCGCATGGAAAGCGGCATCTGCCGACCCTTCCGAAATTTCGAAAACGGCGAAGAGGCGGAAATTCGCTTTCCGGTCGAGCTGAGTGATATTGTTTCGCTACGGAGCCTAGCGCCGGGAGAATCGACCCGCCTGATTTTTTCGATTGCAAATGTTGGAACGGAAACCCTCTCGCAAAAATATTTGCACCGTGCCGTGCGGTGCAACATACGCAGGTTAAGTGGTGATCTGGACCCTGCCGCAGTTGTCTTTTTTGACGTCGAAGGAAACGAATGCGATATCGTGCAGCATGCGTTTACTCAACCGATCCAAGACCTGGGCGCTGGGCAATCCGTCCAGATCGAAGCACGTCTTGGCATCAGAGAATCCGCGCACGTTACCCCCTACGAAAAGTTCGAAGTCGGAATCGACATTGACCTGCAGCGTCCCGGTTCCAGTCAGTCCCCAAATGCCTATCGAACCGTCGATTGTCGCAAAACGTTCATCCGGGTTTCGGAACAGTATCAATTCGAAGAGGGGTCGCGGTTTCTACTGATTGCGAATCAGAAAACGTCGGTCAACGACATCGAGAAATGGACCCAACTGGCTGATTATTTCGGGAGCGGCTTGGATGTCTGGGATGTGTCCTACTATGGTTTCTTTGACTTGATCCGTAAGTTGCCCGGCGATCAATCGCTGCTGAAGCACTGGCGGGGCAAAACAATCATCATCCCCAACAATTATTACCAGACTCCGGCCGGATCATCGGTCGCATTCGATCAGCTCGCAAAATGGCAACTGCGGAAAGCTGCCGCGGACTTCGATATCAACTTTTATGTCGTCGGTGACTCACGAACCGGTGGAGAAAAGTTGCTGACCAATGCCCTGCTCCCTGTTGATGAAATGAGTGCGGCGAGTGATTTGAAGACCCAAAAAGATTTCCTCCGAGAAGTCGATCGCTGGAATCAATACATTCGTAAAAGCAAGCAGGTGGTTGGTGGAACGACCAAGGATATCCGCGAGTTTGCTGATATCTCACTGGGGTCCGTTCATCGTTTTGAGATCCAACCCCGAACATTCTTATTTCAGCCTGATCGAGGTTGGCTTGAAAAACAGGCGTTCAAACTGCAGCGATACCTTGGAAAGCATGACCCGCTTCACCGATGGATTGTTGTCCATCGCTATGATGCGGGTGACACCGATACGGGATGGGGGTTTTTCCGCAAACGGCAGGTTGGAACACTCGAGGTGCGGCGAACTCTCGATTCCAGTCGAGGTTCTGCAGTGCTGTATGAAGTGGATGGTATCGACGCGATCGATCAGGATTTCATCTCCAGCAAGGAGAACAAGCACGGCATCTTCCTCGCCTTGAAATTTGAAGACAAGGTGGATCGTTTCATTCGCTTGGTCAGCGAACGAGTTTTTCCGCGTTATCGCGAAGAGTATATCGATCGGCCGTTGAGCGAAGAGGAGATCGGACAAATTGGGAATGAATTGCTTGATTCAATTCTCGTTGACATATTCAACGAACAGCGAATCGCAAGGCAAGCGCGAACGTGGGGACGCGCCCATGTCGATGTGTTAATGCCCAAGCTGAATTATCTTGCTGAGCGTTCGCTGAATTATGGAGTCAGCCTGGAGCAAATGCACACGCATCACGCCAGTATGGATTTGCTTTACGATTTGATTGCCCACTTGCATTACATCGCGTATCAATCCAGAACGGCTTGGGACTCTGCTTGGATTCCAACCTCTGTTTTCAAGCGTGGGCGGGCTGTTTCTGCGCACCTGGATGATCGAGCCGAACGCATCCTCACGAGCATCTTTGGCCGCAAGCTTTCCTGGTGGCAGCGGGCCAGTTCACCGAATGAGGACTATGATCCCAAAGGCATGGCACGCAAAGATCATCCGGAGGGAATCGAACGACAACTTGCGGACCGAGAGGTCAATAGCCGCTTCGAAAAATTAAAACGCCGACGTTCTCCGTTAAAGCGATATACAGCCGCCCAAGACCACCCGGGACTCACCTACGACCCTGAACTGCTGTCACCGGCACAGCGAGTCCTGGCGGGAGCCCAGTTCGACGAACTCGCACAGCGAGAAGCTGATGCGGCGCACCATCGGACAGTGACCGAGGCCGCCGTCATTACCAAGCGATCCGATTTGCTCGTGCCACTGGCTAAACCAATAGTTGAACCAGTGGGAAAAGAGTTGAGCCAAAGCTCTCCTTCCTGAAACCTGACACAGGGACAGGGAATCGAGAGCATGATTCGGCTATTTTGTTTTCTTCGTTTTCGCGGGTGCATCGATGGGGATCAAAGGAAAAACCTGCGATGGAACCCGTACCTCTTCCATCATCTTCTCCAACTTCTGCACGACCTGGGGGTGCTCGCTGGCAACATCGTTCTGTTCGCTGATGTCCGTCGCAAGGTTGTAAAGCTCAGTCTTCAAATTTCCTTTGGACATGTTTTGTCGAATCGCTTTCCAATCCCCCACGCGAATACTTTGCTGTCCGCCGTATGCCGCGAATTCGCGGTACAAATAAGGTCGTTCGGACTGTGTTTTCCCCAGCAGGGTCGGCAGCATGGAGATTCCGTCCACCTCATCCGGGACGCTATCGATAGCGCCAACGGCATCTAACAAGGTTGGCATCCAATCCTCAAACCCCGTCACCCGATCGCTCTCGCTTCCTGGTTGCACTTTTCCAGGCCAGCGAACGATCGTCGGAACCCGAACACCACCCTCGTAAAGCGATCCCTTCAGCCCGCGTAATTCACCAACGCTGCGAAAGAATTCGTAATCAACTTCTCTTCCCAGGTGCGTCGTGCCATTGTCACTGGTGAAGACAACCAGGGTGTCATCAGCCAACCCAAGTTCATCTAACAGCCTCAACACATTGCCAACGTAGGTATCCAATCGGGTGATCATCGCTGCATAGGCTGCCCGAGGTGTGAAGTGAGGCGTGTAGCCATATCCGGCGTCGCGGGTGAATGGCGGGTCGTTCCAACCAAGATCTAAATATGGTTTTAGGTCTTCATCAGGCACATGCAACGCCACGTGTGGAATGACCGAGGGGTAATACAAGAAGAATGGGCGTTCTTTATTCGCTTTGATGAATTCGATTGCGGCGTCATGAATGCGATCCGGCGCGTAATCAGTTCCCTGGAACATCGCGTAGCTTTTGGAGTCCTTCTTGTCCGCGCCATCGGGAAGCGATGCATGTCCTGGTACGGGAGGATCGTTATTGAGCTGGATGTGCTTGGCATCATCCCATAAGTACGAAGGGTAGTAACTGTGAGCATGCGCTTGACAGTTATAGCCAAAGAATCGATCAACCCCTTGATTGAGTGGGCGTCCGCTCGACTCAGGACCGCCGAGTCCCCACTTTCCAAAGGCTCCCGTCACGTATCCCCCGGATCGCAATAATTCCGCTACCGTGACTTCGCTGTCGGGAATCGGCCATTGCCCCTCAGGAGGAGTTGAGCGGTTGTTTCGGACAAAGGCGTGTCCGGGGTGCTTGCCTGTCAGCAACACGCAACGCGATGGAGCACAGACCGCATTTCCACTGTAGTGTTGAGTGAGACGCATTCCATCTCGTGCAAGTTGATCCAAGTTTGGGGTGCGAATCAGCTTTTGCCCGAATTCACCGACTTCGCGATACCCAAGATCGTCGGCCAAGATAAAAACGATATTCGGTTTCTCAGCCGCTCGCGCGATTCCAAACGCGGCCACAAAGAACATCAAAGCCAAGTTAATTCGCATCATTCTCTTTTCGTTTTATTGTTAGGTAGGTGGTCAAACTTTAACCGATCTACCCAGTGAATCATCTGCCGGTAATTTCCGGCGTCTGGCGTTGTCCCCATCATGATAACAGGAGCCGCCAGTGCAGTTTTTCATGTTGCTAAACTCGATCCCCGTACGCTTGGTCGACAAGTTTCGCGAGGTTGCCTGCCGCTGCTCAAACGTTCGGCTTGGACTATCATAAGCGACAACGGCGTGACTTTCATTCCCTGTTTTCTTTCTGTTGAAATGCTGATGATTCGTTCGCTGATTTTTGCATTTTTCTGCACGACCTTACTGGCGCAGCAGCCGCCGTACGACCAACCACCAAAGGCAGAGCCGCCGTATTACCGTGTTCGGTACGAGGCGTCGCCGAGGAAGGGAGAGTGCATCTTTCCAGTAAGCTATACACTCTGGGTGCCTCCTGCCGTCAAAAACCTCCGCGGCGTGATCGTCCATCAGCATGGATGTGGAGAAGGGTCCTGTCGTTCCGGGCAAACAGGTGCGTTTGATCTGCATTGGCAAGCGCTGGCCGCCGAGCATCAGTGTGCGCTGCTGGCTCCATCTTACGAACAACCACAAGATGCAGATTGTCAGATGTGGTGTGATCCACGCAACGGATCAGGTTTGGTCTTTGAACGCGCATTGAGTGAACTGGGGAACGCGTGCGGTCATCCTGAGTTGGCTAGCGTTCCTTGGGCACTGTGGGGTCACAGCGGTGGCGGGCACTGGGCTGGCGGCATGTTGTTTCTGCATCCCGAGCGTGTCGCTGCGGTCTGGCTGCGTTCAGGCGTTCCACTCCTGGAACCAGTCGACGGTCGCGCCATCAAGCCGCATGAGATTTCCAACGGCTCACTCCGCGTTCCAATCATGTGCAACTTTGGAACGAAAGAGGGTTTTACTGTTAAAGACAGTCGGTTTTCTGGCGTTTGGCCGGCGAACGAGAAATTTTTCAAAGCAATGCGAAGCCGGAACGCACTAATCGGCATCGCGGTTGATCCGCTCAGCAGCCACGAGTGTGGAAATCAAAGGTACCTAGCGATCCCATGGTTTGACGCTTGCCTGAAATTACGCTTACCACAGCGTCCAGATCAACCACTCCGCGGCATCGACACTACCTCGGGCAAGACCGTTCCATGGAAACAAGCCTCATCGGAACCACCGTTTGATTCGATCTGGTTACCTAACGATTCGATAGCATCCGCATGGACAGGATATACCGAAGATACTGAGGTCGTTGACCGCACCGCACCGCCGGCGCCAACCAACGTCACGCTGGCGGGTGATCAATTGACTTGGCAAGCGAAAGCGGATCTTCAAAGCGGAATCTCGCACTTTCTAGTGCAGCGGGATGGGGTGACAATCGCAACTATTCCAGAGAAACCAAGTCGTTCCTTTGGTCGCCCCTTATTCCAAGGGCTTCAATACAGTGACACACCCTCGTTTCCACTGGTCGAGATGAAATGTACGGTTCCGCCGATCGCCGCCGGTGCAGCCAATCCCTACCAGGTGTTGACAGTGAACACGGCGGGGCAGGTTTCCCGGCAAAAGTAAGGAAGTGCGAGTCTGCAAGCGTGCCGCGATTTTCCTTCTCTCGCGGACAGGTAACGTTGGGGTCTGGTAACGTTGGGCAGTGACTGCATCGCAAATAAAGTCAATCAGGTTCCCGCCAATCATCATGCACCGTTTGGTGGAGGTTGGGTGAAACCAGCGGGTAGCAACGCTTCACGCAGGAAACGTTGGGCGAGCGGTTGTCGAGATAACGTTGTTCGGGGGGATGGGCGACACACTGTCGTTGGGTCGAAATCAATGACGGCGTGTTGATCAGAACATCCGTTGCAAAACCTGAGTGCTCATCTTGGAGGTTTGTTTCGTTTCAGAAATCGATTCCTCGGCACGGGCCGGTGGTCCGCTTGGATCCTCTTTTACGGCATTCCTCAGGGAAAGCCGAACAATCGGCATCACTGATGCGATAGCGATTTCGAAGCGACGGAATGTAGGGTTGCGGCAAGATGCAGGGATCTTTTCGGGAGAATATGCGTCTGACTATTACAATGGAAACGCTTCCGATGTTGCTCCCATCGTTCGGCTTGGACCAGTGAGATGCCCCCTAGATCCTACGACCGCCGCCTGTCGCAACGCCGTGATCCGCGGCGATTGCTCGCCGAGCGACTTGAAGATCGCAGGATGTTGGCTGTCAGCTTCCAATTTGATTACATCCGTAACAATCAAATCGGCTTCAATGACCCGACG
Organism: Rubripirellula sp.; assembly: GCA_029213145.1. Classification (GTDB taxonomy): domain Bacteria; phylum Planctomycetota; class Planctomycetia; order Pirellulales; family Pirellulaceae; genus Rubripirellula. The sequence continues at coordinate 19,669 of JARGNK010000100.1, forward strand.
CGGGGCGATGGTTTTAGGTCAGCTTTGGAAGCGGCTGCCTCTCGTTTGGGTGACCAAATGCAGCATGAAGCAACCATTGAAATGGAAGTCTATTCGTTTGAATTCACTGGATCTGAGGTTGCCCATGCGGCATCGGAGAGTCAGCCCTCACTACCAGAGGGCGGTTTTTTAGCGAATGTGATTTCGAACAAGATAATCAGCGGCATTGATTCCAACGGCACAGCCGCCGATGGTGTGTTGGAGATCTTTTTTTTCGACGAGAACGACGAGTTCGTTTACGCAATTGACCCTGCTAGCGGGGTCACCGGAAATCAACTCGACTTGCAGTCAATCGTCATACACGAACTAGTACACGCCATTGGATTTACCAGTGCTACGAACGGCAATGGTAGCGATGATGCAGGAGCTGGCCTCACGTCCCCTGGAACCTGGACGCTTTACGATCGATTTTTATCCGATCGGGACGGCAACCGATTGATCGATGCCGATCCGCTGTCGGAAACCGCTTTCCGGATGGACATGTCGGTGACCGGTTGGCCGACCGCCAGCATCGGTGGCCCTGGCCCAACTGGTGGTTTATTTTTTGACGGGCCATTGGCGACGGGAGTCTATGGTGGACCTGTTCCACTCTACTCCCCTTCCATCTATGCTCCTTCCTCAACGGCGTCTCATCTTGACAGCGAGGGGGTTCCCGGCCCTTCCGTCTTTTCGCCGCTCACGCATCTGATGTCGCACGCGACGGTTGTCGGTGCTATCCCGCAAGAATTGACTTTACTTGAAAAGGCGATCCTCTCGGACACTGGAATCATGTTCCAGCTGAGTGAGGGATACGAGTTTGGGGATGCCGTAAATCCATATCCCGTTTCGCTCGCCCAAGATGGGCCGCGACATTTTCCAAGTGGCTTGATGCTTGGCGCTGTGAAAGATTACGAGCAGGAGGGTTCACCAGCGATTGACATGGCGGATCTTGATGACGATGGGATTCTTTCGATTTCAGACTTTGTGGTCGCTAGCAGTTTGGGGGCAAACGAAGCTGCGACAGCAAGCATTCGTGTGGAGGCATCGTCAGCGGCAACCTTGGATGCTTGGATCGACTGGAACCAAGATGGCGACTGGAATGACACGGGTGAACAGATCTTTGTAAACCAAAGCTTGGTGGCCGGCTTCAACCATCTTTCTCTGCCCGTTCCAGCTACAGCGACACCTGGCTCGACCGCCGCTCGCTATCGGCTCAGCACTCAGCGTGATCTCGGTCCCACCGGCTTAGCTGCTGATGGCGAGGTCGAAGATTACCAAATCTCCGTTTTGGACGGTTCACGTGCTCCATCGGTTTCCGTAAACGTCGTCGCAGGTTCCTCCACCGTCTTCTGGTCGAATGATCAATTCAGGATTGCAAGTGGGGATCTCACTACCTTTGCTGCTTCCATTGAGGATATCGGTTCGGTCCACCTATCTGGCGAGGCTGGCGATGACGTCGTGACGCTAGCACTCGATGATCTAATCTTGCCGAGTGGTGGCCTGCGTTTGGCTGGCAAAGCTGGGCAGAACTCGCTCCGGACTATCGGAAGCGGGCAAACGTTGGACCTTACCAATCAAAGTCTCATTGCGACTGAATTTCAACACCTCGACCTGACGCACGGTGACGCGAATACCATCACGCTCGATCGAAGTGCGATCGGGGAACTTTCACCGGTTACCCAGACGATTTTAGTATCGGTGGGTAAAGGTGATCAGATTGACTTGCAAGATGTTGAGACGTGGCGGATGGGGACCCCCGTGATGGAGGAGGCGTTTTTGCTGACAGCGACAAATTCTGTCGGCGGTCAAACCATACGCGTCAACACTGATTACCCATGGCAAAATGTGCTGCGGGCCGGTGATGTCAATGCAGATGGGACTGTCAGTAGTTCAGATGCGTTAAGAATCGTCAACGAATTGGCCCGGCGGGCCTTCTCGGAGGCAAGCACCCAGCAACTCGTCAACCCAGCGACACTCACCACTTGGCCGGCAGCGTATTTTGACCACAATGCAGACAACCGTGTCACCGCCTTGGACGCGCTGCGGGTCGTCAATGACTTGGCTCGCCAGGCGACCGGTGGTGAAGGCGAATCGAATCTCGCGTTTATCGTTTCGAGCGTCCAGTCATCCGGCAGCCTTGGTCCATCGAGGGATGAATTGTGGATGCAGTATGAGCTAAGGAGGCACTATGCGATCACCGAACGACCGCCTAAGCAGACTGGCTGGAATGCGACCGTGATCGATGGAATTGGAGAAGTCGAGGGAAGCTCCTCCGCATCTGAGGCGGGGCAAGATAAGAGAATACCGATTATTGATGCGGCCCTAGCCACTTGGCCAACGGCTTTACCGTCCATTTAATTTGCGAATCGCCGGTGCCAACTAGCGAGCTTCATCTTATCGATCTAATCAGCTCGATTGTGCCTGGTTGATTTCGCGGAGCTCAAACAGAACCACGGCATGCACATCTGAGGTACCAAGGAAACGGGTGCTGTTAAGAAAGTCCGAGGGACTGCCAGCATTTGTACGTTTTTATCGAGGTGATTCATGGGGCTTACCCTCGGCGACCGCGACTTCTTCCTCGGGGATTGGCATCTTGTCAAAGGTCCCCAGGAACCCGCTTTCGAAGAATCGACCTAGCGGCCCGGCCAAGATCGCTGGCAACAAAACCAAGTCCCCAAGCAGTGCCGCTAATAAGAGAAAAACCATCAGCCAGGCGAAATGGAGAATGGGCACGAAGGTGCTGATCGCGAATACCAGTAACCCTGAAGCGCAAATAAACGTTGTATGCGTCATTGCGCCTGCACAACGACGAAAGGCGATGTGTAGTGAACGAATTCGAGAGTATCCAGAATCCAAGCCACGTCGGAACCATGTCAAAAAATGCACGGTATCATCGACGGCGATTCCTAACGCCGCGCTGGCGGTCATCACCGATCCGATTTGAACCGGGATATTGCACCACTCCAAGCCACCAAACACGATGACGGCGGGGAATAAATTTGGAATCATGGCCAGTAGCGCCGCCGAGACACTGCGTAACACTAAAATTAAGACGACCGCGATCACTCCAAAGGCGGCTAAAAAGCTCCGTACTAAATCCTGCAGCAATTGTCGCTGAGCTTTATAGATTAAAGGGATCACACCAGTGTAAATCGCGGATGCCGAATCATCCGCCAACAGGGGATCGACCTCACGGCGTAGTTCCTCAGCAAAGTAGCCGTAATCCAAGTCGCCGATCGCGGGGGCTCTCACCGTGATTCGCCACAGCTGGTGGGTTTCGGTATCGGTCAAAAAGTGAGCTTGGGACAATCGATATTCCGTCGAATCCCGGTTGATTACCTCACGTTCAATCACACTCCGCACGCTACTGCCCGATCTTGGGACCGGAGGCAGAACATTCAGTGCTGACATGGTAGAAACATCTTTCTTTGATCCATTGATTGCACTTTGGACCTTTGCCACCAGTTTCATTCGTTCGGTCAGAGTTCTGGAATCTGATTGTTCGAACTGCAAAACGATCTCTAGTGGCACCATCGGGCCGATGTTCTCTTCCAGCCAGCGATAATCAGCGATCATATCGCTGCTCTCCAGGAAGCGATCCTGCAGTTTGACAGTCGATCGAATCGACGGAATCGCCCATGCGGCAAGCCCCATGAAGGTCAAGCAGAACAACATCAACGGTAGATGTTGCCGGGCAATGAAGCTGATTGCTCGGTTGCCAATGCGTCTTCCAAAGGCGTTGCGAGCTTCGATCGACGACTTGCCCGGCGGAAAAAGATGCAACGCTGCGGGGAGCATCACAAATAGGACCAAGACACTCGCGACGACTCCAGCCGCGGCATACACACCAAAGGCACGAATCGGATCAATCTTACTGAGCACCAGCGAGACGAGTCCGATCGCAGTCGTCACTGCTGCCAACATGCAGGGAGTCCATCCGTGTGCGACCGCTGCTTTAACTGCTGCGTGGGTAGGCAAGTGGCTTGCCGCGTCCCGGTAGTAATTGGCCAAGTGGACCGCCGAGGAAATGCTTAGCACATAGATCAATGGCGGCAACATTGTCATCAGTAAATTCATTTTGCCGCCGCTGTAGAACAGGATCGCCAGCGAAACACCTGTGCTGTACCCTGCAACCGCCAGCACCATGATCGCTAGCGGAAAACTCTTCATTCGCAAAGAAGCGACGATAAAGGAAATCAGCGCTGAAAAACCGGCCAACTGGAACAGTAATTTACGGCTTTCTGCATCGATGGCTGCTGCGTCGACGGTCGGGCCCGCTAGCTTTAGTGTCTCGGGGTCGATGGCCGTTTCGGATTGAGCCAAGCTGATGATTCGGTCAATTGCCGCGGGCCGGTCCGCGCGACCTGCGGCAGACGTAATGAGCACAATGCACGTTGTCTTTCCATCAGGTCCAAGCAGCCCACCCTTCATGCGTCGTAAAGCTTGATTACGACTCATGCCGCCCGCTTCGAGGTCAGCGATCGCACCGGGGCCGGTCAGTGCGTCCTGAAAGTATTCCGTTTCCTTGAGTGCGTCGGCCAATTGTGGAATTCGAGGATCTTCTAAGTTGGCACCAGGCCAACTCACCACCACCGCCTCGTCTGTTCCAAATTGTTCTTCAAACCAGTCATAGACATCCGTGGCTGCAAAGGAACGGGGCAACCATTGTCGGGGATCATTTGATGTGCTCTTAAGAGCGCCCCGAGCCCCGTAGACGACAAACGGGGCGGCCGCGGCCATGAAGCCCAAAATCAAGATCGAGATGAGCTTGGAACGCGAAGCTGATTGATTCGATCCATCGCTCATACGTTCAGAAGGCTCATTGCCAAAATGGCGAGAGAGGGTCCGAATTGACGCCCAGCATTCCCAGGCGAGACAGTAATGATCAGCGAAACAAGATTACTCAGCGAAACAGGCTGGTAGAAAGTTTTCCAGCAGTCGAGCAAATTCCTCAGGCTGCTCCCAACTTGGTGCATGGCCACATTCATCGATGAATTCCAACTGCGCATTTGGGATTCGCCGGTGGAATTCTTCTGCGGTCGACGGCGGAGTGATCTCGTCGTTCGCACCCCAAATGATCAAGGTCGGTAATTTCAGACTGTCCAACTCGTGTTCGACGCTGCGGTCTCGCGTCGCCCTTGAAACTCGCAATATAAAACGAGCGTAATCACGATCCGAAACAGCGCGATGCCACTCATCGACCAACTCTTCGGTCACCAACTCGTCTTTGTGAAGGATTTCCGTTACCGTCGAACGAATGAACTCTCGGGACGGCCGTGAATTGAGTCCCCGCATCGGGCTCTTCTCAAACAATCCGGCGCTACCGGCCAGGACTAGTCCCTTTGCAAAATCTGGACGAGTAATGCAAATATCCAGTGCAACGAGACCGCCCAAAGAATTGCCACAAATCACCAGTGGCCCGAGATCTCGCTCCTCCACCAGATTGACGATCATTTTACTCAGATCACTAATCGTGCGGATTCCGCGTTGGCGGCGACCCGGTTGCGGGTCAACCGGTAATTGCGGTGCCAGCACACGATACCGAGGAGCCATTGACTCCATGACGATCCGCCAGTGCTCGGGCGTTCCAAACAAGCCGTGCAACAACAACACCGTCCGGGGACCATCGCCCATTTCCAGGACGTGGTCGATGTCAAAGTCAACACAAGCACCCTTGGCTTGTGACGAAAAAGGAGATATCACGGAACGATTTTTCCCGTCTCAGTCGTGCTCGCGGTCGCGTTAAACCGCAAATTGTAACGCCAGCACCTCCTTTCGTCGAATGGAGGTGCTTCCAACTTACAATACCCCAGATTTTAATCTGTTATTACGGCAAACCATCGGTGAATAGAGTCGAGGCCGTAAAACCGGAGGTTAGTCGCCCCGAAAAAGAAAACAAACAGAACCACCCACGAGAGGGGTGCGATGCGTTAGACCGCATTTTTGTCCCCCAACCGGCTCACTCAATCCTATGCTGGCTGCTCCGCTTCATCATGGTATCAGCGGGCCCCAGTGTGGAAAATTTTGCCTAAAGTCACCATTTGGGCAAAGGTAAATGGTTTCCTTCAGCCGTTTCACTCGCCCGTTGGGTGGTGGTCGTGGCGATCACTACCTATTCGGATCAAGGTCTTCCTGACTTCCTTGGTCCATTCGCCTACTGGTGACCCCAATCACCGGGATGTTGCATCTACTAAAAGCCAATTAAAGCTTGCGTCTTTCACCGGCGTGTCGCAAAGCACCTAGGCCAATATCTCTTTGACGACCCGACCACTGACATCAGTCAGACGAAAATCGCGTCCCTGAAAGCGGTAGGTCAATCGTTGGTGATCAATCCCAAATTGATGCAGCATCGTCGCGTGTAAATCATGCACGTGGACTTTGTTCTCTACCGCTTCGTAGCCTAACTCGTCAGTGGCTCCCCAGCTGAACCCAGGCTTGATTCCTCCACCGGCGAGCCAGCAGGAAAACCCCATGATGTGGTGATCCCGGCCGCTCCCTTGCGCCATGGGGGTTCGTCCGAATTCGCCACCCCAAATGATCAAGGTATCATCCAGCATCCCACGCTGTTTTAGATCTCGTACTAGTGCTGCGGTACCTTGATCAACAAATCCAGCGGTGACCTTTGCGCCATTTTTGATTCCACCATGATGATCCCAGCCTCGGTGATAAAGCTGGATAAAACGAACTCCGCGTTCCGCCAAACGCCGTGCAAGTAAGCAATTCGACGCAAAAGAACCGTCGCCGCCTTTGGTTCCATACATATCCAAGATGTGTTGCGGTTCTTGTGAAATATCCATTAACTCGGGAGTCGACATCTGCATTTTGAACGCCAGTTCGTACTGCGCGATCCGCGTGTTGATCTCGGGGTCGTTGTAAGACTGATTGCCGATACGATTGAGTGACTGAACGGCGTCGATCACCTCTCTTTGTGACTTGACATCCACTCCGGGAGGATTGTTCACATAAAGAACCGGATCACCCTGAGAGCGAAATTCCACTCCCTGGAATCGACTGGGTAAAAATCCACTGTGCCACTGACGCGCGGCAATCGGTTGCGACTGGCCGCCGCCGACTGATGTAAGAACAACATATCCCGGCAAATCATTGCACTCAGATCCTAAACCATAAAGCAACCATGAGCCCATCGAGGGCCGGCCTGGAATCGCCGTGCCAGTGTTGAAAAGGGTATGCGCTGGATCATGATTGATTTGATCCGTCTGTAGCGATCGAATAATGCAGATGTCGTCAGCGATCGATCCAATCTTGGGCAGTACCGTGCTGATCGATTGGCCGGACGCGCCGTAGCGTTTGAACGCATGTTGGGGTGCGAGGCATTTCAAGCGATCCGCTTGACCCTGTAATTGCGCAATTTGCTTGCCTTGGGTGTACGATTTTGGCATCGGCTTGCCATCCATCTCAGCCAGCTTTGGCTTATGGTCAAGCGTTTCTAAATGAGAAGGGCCACCTGCCATGCACAAGTGAATCACACGTTTGATTCGCGGCGTTGCGGCGCGGGGCTGATAAACACCACTCCAATCCGACGCATCGATGGTGGCTTCGGCTTGCCCTTCTTTTTGCATCATTGCCCCCAGCGCTGCCGCTCCGATTCCGTAGGAACCGGCTCGCAAAAACGTCCGCCGACAAAGGTGGCTGCTTAATGGATGAATCATGAATCGACTCAGTTTCTGGTAATGAATTCGTGCATGTTAAAGACGGTTCGCGTCGCGGACAGCAGGGCCGCCACTTCGACGAGGTCTAAATCGGGGTCCAATGCCCGATCGCCCACCGCTGTCAATTCTTTGGCGGCGTCTGGGGCAGCAGTGAAACGCTGGCGTTGAGACTCGATCAATTGGATGAGAACTTGTGTTTCTTCTTCGCTGGGGCCGCGACTCAAAGCTGTTTCAAAAATCAATTCGATACGCTGGGTATCATCCGTTATCTCACTTTTGAGAATTCGCTCCGCGAAAACCCGTGCTGCTTCGATGTAAGACGGATCATTCAACATCAATAAAGCAGCTAGCGGAGTGTTGGATCGCGTTCTCTCGGCGGTACACTCCTCACGGGCAGGAGCGTCAAACAGCTTCATTGCGGGATGCAAAAACTGGCGTTGCCAATGGGTGTAAACACCCCGCCGATATTGATCTGCCCCTTGGTCAGCCTTGTAAGTACGTCGCGGAAAATTTAAGTGACGAAGTAGCCCAGCGGGTTGATACGGTTTTACACTGCGTCCGCCCAATTCTCGGACCAATAGGCCACTTACGGTCAACGCATTATCACGCACCATTTCGGCATCAATTCGATACCGCGATTGTCTGGCTAACAGGCGATTGTAGGGATCCTTTTCCACTAACTCTGGTGGAGCGACCGAAGCTTGCTGATATGTTTCCGACATCGCGATTAACTTCAGGACATGTTTTACGTTCCAGCCACTTTCGACAAACTCCAATGCCATCAAATCGAGCAGCTCGGGATGGGACGGAAACTCGCCTTGCGACCCGATGTCATCGAG